>JACSRG010000331.1 GCA_014879865.1 Anaerolinea sp. | reverse complement strand
CAGTTCGACATCAAGCAGTTTCACGAGCTGGTGCTTGCGCCGGGAGCGATGCCGCTCAGCCTATTGGAACAGCACGTCAAGCACAGCATTGGCATGGATCGGGGATGACCCCGTCAGACAGTTTAAGGGGAAATTGAAACATGGCGCAGCAATCAGCAGATGTCATCATCATTGGCGGCGGAATCACGGGGACGAGCGCGGCGTACCAGCTTGCGCTGCAAGGTCACAGCGTCATTTTGCTTGAGAAAGGCTATATCGCGGCGGGCGGTACGGGGCGCACGGGCGGCATCATCCGCCAACACTACTCGAACGAGACGACGGCAAGCATGGCGCTGCGCGCGCTCAAGGTGTGGAGCGACTTCGACAACGTGGTCGGCGGCGATCCGGGCTTCCGGCGCTACGGGGCGTTGTTCGCCGTCGGCAAGAGTGACCTCGACGGTTTGAAGTCGAATATCGCGCTTCAGCAGCGCGTCGGCATCAATGTGCAGTTCCTCGACCCGGACGGGATCCGCGAAGTCGCGCCTTACCTGAACGTGGACGATCTCGGCGGCGGCGCTTACGAACCGGACGCGGGCTGCGCCGACGGCGCAATGGCGGCAAATGCGTTCGCCAAGCGCGCGCGCGAGTTGGGCGCGACGGTGCTGCAAGGTGTCGAAGTGACGGACGTGATCGCCGAGAATGGGCGCGTGACCGGAGTGAATACGACTCAGGGCGTTTTCAGCGCTGCCGTCGTCGTCAACGCTGCCGGTCCTTGGGGGACGCGCATCGCCAAGACAGTCGGCTACGAAGTGCCCGTCGATGCCAGCCGCCATCAAATCGCCGTCTTCCAGCAGCCGCCGGACACGCTCGCAGACGGGCATCCGGTGGTTGCCGATTTCGCGCAGGGCTTTTACTTCCGCCCGGAAACCGGTCGCCTGACGCTTGCCGGATCGATTGAAGCCAGCGAAGCCGCCCATCACGTCGATCCCGATCATTACGTCGAAACGGTGGACATGGAGTTCAACGCCGACATGGCGGAGCGCACGGAGCATCGCGTCCCGCTTATGGGTGATGCGCGCGTCGGCAAAGGTTGGGCGGGATTGTACGATGTGTCGCTCGACTGGCATCCGATTCTCGGACGGATGCCGGGACTCGACGGCTTCATCTGTGCATTTGGTTGGAGCGGGAGCGGCTTTAAGATGGGACCCGTCACCGGCGAATTGATTGCCGATCTGGTCACGGGCGAGCAGCGCTGCCCGATTGATCCGCACATCTTCCGCTTCGAGCGGTTTGCCGAAGGTGCGCTCGTCCGGGGGCAGTACAACTACAGCATCATCGGCTAGCGTGCTGCTTGACAAGCGCCGCTGATCGATCTAATATGTCGCGTGACGACCTATCGTCATGCGACATATTAAGGATTGATCATGCCGCTTCTGAACCAATTATCCCCCGAACACGAACCGCTCTCGGAAACCACCTACCTGATCTTGCTGACGCTCGTCGCAGAGCCAAAACATGGCTATGCCATCATGAAAACGGTGGAAGCGTTGAGCGAAGGACGCACTCGCTTGAGCACAGGGACGCTGTACGGTGCTCTCAATCGGCTGCTTGAAGCAAGCTGGATCGAGCGCATCGACAACGACGAACCAGTCCAAACACGACGACTGCGCAAAGCCTACCGCCTGACGCACCTCGGTCAAACGATTCTCACAGCCGAAATCGCGCGCTTGCAGCGGCTCGTGACCCTTGCGCGGCTGCAAACAGGCAAGGAGGCACTCTGATGCGTGGCGAAACGTTCCTCGTCTGGCTTTATTCCCGGCTGTTGAAGCTGTACCCGACGGAGTTCTACAGCGTCTTTGCCGAGGAAATGCTTACCACATTCCGACTGCGCCTGCATGAATCGGCTGGCGGGCGGCTGTGGATCATCCTGCACGAATTCGGCGGGCTGCTCCCGGCGGCGGCTGCCGAACACCGCCGAAGCAGTCACGCTCACCGACCACCTTCACGCCTGATGATCGCGGCGCTGGCGCTGCCCGTGCTGCTGGCGTGTGTGGCGCTGCTGTTCCGTTCGATCAGCATTTTCTACTCACCGGGAATCACATGGGTGTTGCTCGGACTCGTCAGCGCTGTGCTGACGCTGCTCGGTCTGGCACTGGGACGCCGCTGGCTGATGCTGGCACTCCCCAGCCTCGGATTCATGCTTTCGGTCGGCGTCCGCCTGTTCTTTCAGCCGGTCACCGCGCCCGGTTATGGCTGGTCGCTGGAGGTTCGCTATGGGCTGCCGTTCGCGCTGCTCACCGTCGTCGTGATCGGCTGTGCCGTCCGGCTGCATTCGGCACGCGCTGATGTGCGGCGTTGGGCGGTCTACCTTGGCGGCGTGCTGGTGATCGCGCTGATCACGGCGCTGCTGGTGCTCACCGTTCAAGGCGTCAAAGCAGAGACGCTTTCGCTGCGGCAGTTCTACGCGGACTATGTGCGCGGCAGCTTACTCCTACCGGGCGATTTGGCGCTGGCGGCGCTGATCGGGCTGCCGTTTGCCTACCGGGTGGGGTCAAAAGCGGTGCTCTTGCCGGTCGGGTTTCTCTTCTCCGAAATGTCGGGGTTGAGCGCCACGCTGTGGACGGAGTCGTATCAGCGGCTCGCTGCGGCGGTTTTCGCCATCATGTTTCTCGCTGTCATTCCGCTCCTGATCCTAGCCAGCCAGTCGCAGCGACACGAGCAGCGCGCCGCCTTCCGGGGGATTGCAGCCTCCTATGGCGTGTTTTTCCTGCTCAAGCTGGCGGCGGGCGTGTGGTTCTTTCCGTCTGGCAGCCCGCAGATCGTCGATCCGGTCTTTTGGCTCTATCGCATGTCAGATCTCGCGCAAATCCTGCTGCTGCTGGCAATCTGCTTCAGCCTGTATCGACTCGTCGAACGGCGACCGCTTGGATTGCCTGTCGATGCATCAAAACCTACAGAGCAAAGCGCTTCTTGAGCCACGCCCCGGCAAGGTCGATCCATTGCGCTGCGTCCGCATCCGTATCCCACAGCGAACCCGCCGTCGCTTGGTCGGCAAGGCTCAAGCCGTGCCCGCCGTTCTCGAACACGTGAAGTTCGAACGGCACGCCCGCTGCTGCCAGCGCCGACGCCATGCGGGTCGAGTTTTCGGCAGGTACGACCGGATCGGCGGCGGTCGCCCACAGGAAAGTCGGCGGCGTATGCTTGGAAACGTGCAGCACGGGGCTGGCAGCGGCGAGCTGTTCCGGCGTCGGCGTTTTTGTGCCGAAGTAGGCAATATCCGCCGCGTCGCCTAAGTCACGAATGAACGGATCGGCGATCTCGCGGAACATAAGCCGGTAGTCACAGATCGCATAGCCGAGAATTGCGGCAGCGGGCTTGAACGCTTCCGGCGCTGCCCCGAAAAAGTCGCAGATCACCGGATCGTGCCACTTGACCGCATACATGGCGCAGTTGTGACCACCCGCCGAAAACCCGCAGATCGCGATCTTGTCCACATCGACCAGCCATGCGTCGGCGTGCGCGCGGATGGTCAGAAACGCTCTGCCGATATCGCGCAGCGGCGCGGGGTACAAGCTGTTCGGATTGACCGGCAAGTCTTTTGCAGGCGGAAACGTCCCCGCGCCTTCAAAGTAAGTGGAGTAGCGCAGCACAAAGGCATGGTAGCCCATCGCCGCAAAGCGCAGCGCGACCGGTTCAGCCTCTCTATCGGAGCAGTTCAAATACGCGCCGCCGGGACACACCAGCACGGCAGGACGTTTCTTGCCGTTGAGAATCTCCGGGGAATCGGCGAGGATATAGGTGGTCAGGGTCACATCCTGACGGCGGTCAACCAATTGAATTGAGTGGTGTAACATGGTGCATCCTTCGGCACGTCAATCAAGCTGATCAAGGATCGCTTGGGCGCTGCCGAAGTCACCCGCGATCAGCGCGTCGAAAGCGCGATCCAGTGCGGCATTCGCCACCGCGTCCCCGACATACGCACGGCGTAATTCTAGCAGGCGCAGCGGCAAACGCAGTAATTCGGCGTCAGCGGCGAATGAACCGTCCAAGCTAGCCCGCGCCGCCTGAACGATCTCCAAATACTGGTAGCCATATTCCTCCGTCGGCTCGATCATCGTGCCTTCGCCGTAGTCGTTCCACGTCACCAACTGCACAATCTGTGCCCCTTGCGCCAGCGCCATGTCGAGCGTGGAGCGCAGGGTTTCGCCGCCGCGCGCGTCAATCGACCCGTAGCTGGAACGCACGCCCGCCTGTGCGTAAATGTCGTGAAAACCGGGAAACGCACTCCCGACGATCAGATCGCGGCGCTGCGCGTTCCGGTAGAAGCGCGCGAGGTAGCCTTCGAGCGAGGCAAGCGGCAGTTCAATACCGCCGGACATGCTCATGGGGGGCCAAGGGTAGTTGGTCAGCGACCCGAACGCCAGAAAGTTATCCAGCGTGACCAGCGCGGGAGTCGGCGTCAGCCCGTCGAAGATCGTCTCCCAATCAGTGAACTGCCGGAAGTAAAGCGGACCGAACACGAAGACGAGCGGTTGTCCCTGATAACGCACATAGTTCTCCGCGCCGAACCAGTGTTCCGCCGCGTAACGCAGATCGCGCTGTCCCTGTTCGAGTATCGCAGCGCCGCTCAAGCGCCCGCCGTCGATCATCGTCTGGATTGTGCGGTCTTCGTAGCAAATGACGAAACTCAACCCTGCCCGCGCCATGACCTCGAACAGTTTTCCAGTCGCCGCGTTGATCGAGGCGTAGTCGTTGTACTGCGCCGTGCCGTACCAATCGACGATTACGCCGTCGATCCCGCTCAACTTCATCAGGAGCGCTTGATATTCGAGCACCGCCTCATCCTGCGAGTCATACGCGCCGGTCAATGGGGTGTAGTGCGAAGCGAGTTCGTCCGGCGGGGTGAAGTGATTCATCGTCCAGTGCCAGCCCCACTGCCCGCTCACCTGCGGCGTCTGATACCACGCCATGTAATGGGCTAACAGCAGCGGTCGCTCCGATGCTGTCTGCTCGATCACAAGGCGGAGTTCGCGATCAACGGGCTGCGTTCCCAGATCGATGGTGAACTGTCCCGGCGCGGTTTCTGTCCAGCCGTTTTCCCCGGCGTTCGGCAGTTCGACACCGTCGAGCAGCATCCGACCGACGCTCCGGTTCGGGCTGAACAACCGCACGCGCACCGTGCGCTGATCCGGCGCGCCCGTATACATTCCATGCGCCGCGCTGATGGTGAGGATCAAACGTTCGCCCTCCGCCACATGAGTCACCGTCGTTTCGCGCACCGCGCCCGATTGATACGCCGTTGTCGCGCCGTCATCTTCGATCAACGTGAACGCGCCATCTTGCGCGGCGTGGTACACATTGAACGTGATGGCAGTGTCGATAGTGCCGTCTGTACGCTGACCGAGGACGTTCAGCGTCCCGTCGTCTACCGCTATCGTCGGGATCACCGCGCCGTCGCGGACGAACAGCGGTGCTTGCACCAGTTCACTCGACTCCACCGTAACTGCCGCGCCCGCGCTTTCGACGTACTCGCCCGTTCGGTAATTGAACCAACCGCCGTGCGGCAGGTAGACATCGGTCGTTTCGGGATCGTAATCGGTGAGCGTCGCCATCATCATCTGCGACCCGATCATCTTTTGCCCGCCCATGACACGCACCGCCGGATCCTCTTGGAAGTAATAGACGGGCGGCGGGAACACAGCTTCCCCGGTACGATACGCCTGATGGGCGAGCGTATACAGATAGGGAGACAGCTCGTAACGCAGGCGAACGTTTGCCAAGTTGCTCGGCACAGCGCCAATCAGCGAGGGCGCGGTTTCGTAGCGTTCGCTGATGTTGAACGCGTGCGGACGCAGCGGCACATCGGTCAGCGCGGAGTTGGCGAACCAGACGGTATACATCTCGTCCGCGTCAAACAGGGGATCGAATGCATCGCGGTAGAAACCGCCCACGTCCGAGCCGAAATAGTCGATTCCGCTCAACGCCATGTGCATCTGCACGTTCATTTGTTCGCTCAGACTGTCCATGTTTGCGCCGATGTCGCCCGACCAGAGCGCCGCCCCAAAGCGCTGACTGCCCGCCGTGCCCGAACGCGAGAGGATGAACGGACGGCGCTCGACGTTGTTGCGCATGTATCCATCCCACACGCTCTGTGACCACAGCAGATTGTAGAGATTGTGAATCGCCGCTTGATCACCGCCCGCGTAGACCGCCGACTCGTCGAAATCTTCCGGTTCGCCCAGATCCGTCCAGTGTCCCATCACGCCGAGGTCGATCAAGGGCTGGCGGCGCTCGTCGTGCCACCACACCGCCGCGCGCGGATTCGTGAAATCGACCATGCTGCCCGATCCCCACCACGACTCGAGGGAGATCGGCGCGCAGCCTGCACACCCGCTCACCAGCACGTCCGCGCCCGCCGCTTCGTCGTAGCCGCGTGCCGTCACGCTGACATACGGCTCTTCAATGGTCATTACGCCAACGCCGAAGTCTGCGCGCAGCATGGCGATCACTTCTGCCGGATCGGGGAAAGCCGCCTCATCCCATGCGAGTGACCCCATTTGACTGCTGCCGCGCGCGATACCGCCGAACCACAGCAGATCAAGCACGAACCCATCGACCGGAAAACCGGCGGCGCGCAGCGAGTCAAGCACCGCCATCACTTCCTCCCAGTTCTCGTAACCATATTCGGACACCCACAGCCCGAACATCTGCTTGGGCGGCACGGGAGGACGTCCGGTCAATTCCATGTAATCAGCGCGCAAATCGGGCAGGTCACGACCGAGCAGCATGTACCAGCGCAGCGGCGCACTGGTCCGCAGCACAAACGGATCAGCGCTGAACGCCCATGCCTGCTGATAGACGTGATCTACAAACACGGCGTAGTTGTCGCTGCCTTGACCGAGCGCGTACAACACCGGGAATTGCGCATTCGCGACATTGCCGCCGCGAAAGCTGATCAGGTCGTTGCCATACTGATTTCCCGGCAGAATCCGTGACCCCATCCAGTTACCGTCTGTGCCGCCGCGATTGCGGAAATGTTCGCCCAGTCCGTAAATATCGGTTGTGCCCGCCTGCGCGAAGGTTAAGCCTTTGATTTCGCCTGTGTCGAGCAGCGGGCAGGTCGTCGTGAGCAGCACATCGCGCGCGCGATCCGTGACGGTCACGCACAGGCTAACCGGATCGACGCGCAGGTGCATCTCCGGTGTGGCGATCTCGTCCGCGGCGGGGAACTCGACGGCGGACACGCCTGCATAGTCGGTTTTCGCCACCATGACCGAGGTCGAGATCGGCGTGTCGGAGTCCACCGGCGCGGTCGTCAGTTCGAAGTGCGCCAAATCGTCGTCCAGCAGCTCGACGCGCAGCATCACACCGTCCGCGGCATAGGCAGCGCGATAGACGCTCGTCTGTGCTTGCCCGGCAGCGGGCAGCAGTACGAGGAGCAAAACCAACCAGCGAAAGCGTGCCATCGTCTTTTCCCTCAACACTTGAGTGCGTTCGCGTTACGGCGTCGTTTCGCGGTAGCCCGCGCCCACCCCGGCAATGCCATGATAATCGACATGCACCTGCCACTGCGTCCGCTGGACATGCTCGCCGACTGCCCCATGCACCCACGTCTGTATCTTCGGGATGAGGGCGGCGCAGCGCGGCACGCTCCCGCACTGGTGACGCACATCCCGTACACCGCCGAAGTACAGGAAGGCTTCGCCGTAACGGTAGGTGATCGCCTGATCGTCGCGGTTGTTCCACAGCACGACGAGCGCCGGGTGATGCGTGTCTTCGACGACATGCGCGCCCGCTTCATACAGCACTTCGCATAACGCGCGGATGTGGGCATCTTGCATAGTCACGACATACGGCGCAAGCGCGTCGGGATTGACGATCAGCCTATCGACGATTTCCGCCAAGCGGTTGCGCACACCCGAATGCAGGCGGAATGCCCGCAGCAGCTTGAGGAGTGTATCGCGTTTGCGTTCACGGCGTGAGAGCAGCGTCCGGTCATCCGTGTGCAGGCGCACCATCAAGCGCGCCGCAGGCGTCAGCCGCACACCGGCAACCGTCAGCATCTCCGACGCAGCATCATACCCGACTTCCGGCGCGACACTGCCGCCATCGATCTGGGTGTCCATGCATGCCGACGCTGTGACCCCGTGAATGTGCAAGTAGATCGAGCGTTCGGCGGGGATGAGGGTTATGTCGCCGATGGCAGGCTCTATGGTGATGTCGAGCGCGTGCCCCGACCACATCTGCGAGATCTGCGTCAGGCAGCAGCGCCCCTGCTGGTACTCCCGCGACTCGCCGTCGTCTTCGTACAGCGTGAAGGTGTTATCCGCCCCCGCGTACAGATGTACATGCAGTTCGTCCGGGTTGTCGATCCCGCCCCATCCGGTCAGCGCACCCATTGGCAGTATCGCGCCCGCCTTCGCGAACAGCAGCATATCTTTCAGCGTGCCGTAGATCGCGTGCCAGCGGTCGCCCGCGTAGTATTCGCCCGTCAGCGCGTGATACCAGTCGCCTTCCGGCAGCCACACGAGCTGTCGCGCCAACCCCGTGTCGGGGTCGGCGGGCACGGTGAACGGCGCGGCGATCAATTCGCTCCCGAACAGGTATTGACCGGGGCAGTGATACGCCGCCTCGCGGTCGGGATAGTCGTAGTACATCGGCAGCAGCAGCGGCAGCGACTCGCGGTGCGCGCGCCAAGCCATCGTGTACAGGTAGGGGATCAGCGCGTGGCGGAGCTGGAGCGCGTCGCGCAGCACGGCGCGCACCTCGGCGTCCTCGAACGCCCATGGACGCTGATCGTAGAAATAGCCTTTGGTCGTGTGGATGCGCAGAATGGGACTGAACACGCCGAACTGCACCCAACGCGCGAACAATTCGCTGTCGCCCGTCCCGCTGATGTGACCGCCGATGTCGTGACTCCACCAACCATAAGCGACGTTCGAGGCGGTCGGAGTCATGTAGGCTTCGTAGCGCAGCGTTTCCCATGACATATAGCTGTCGCCCGAAAAGCCAATCGGGTAACGCTGATGTCCTTCGCAGCCCCAGCGCGAGAAGATGAACGGGCGTTTGGCGAGGTTGCGCCCCGCGTCCAAGAAATGCAGGTGGTTGATCAACCAGAGCGGGTCAAGCCCGTCAAGCTTGCAGCTTTGCCCCTGCTGCCAGTCCACCCACCAGAAATCGACCCCCAGTGCTTCATAGGGGTGATGCAGCACTTCAAAATAGGCGTTGACGAACGTCGGGTCGGTGATGTCGAACTCGACGGGCTGTTTCGTCGCCGGGTCAATGCCCATGCGCCGTGCCATTTCGGGATAATGTTCCTCGTGGTCGTGGACGCCTTCCGCCGGGTGCAAGTTGAGCGCAGTCCGCAGCCCTTTGTTATGCAGGAAGGCGATGAACCCCTGTGGATCGGGGAACAGGTCGCGATTCCATGTGTACCCGGTCCAGCCTGTGCTGCGATTGCCCGTCTGGGTGAGATGCCAGTCCATATCGACGATGCACACCGACAGCGGGATGCCGTGCGCCTCCGCATCGTTGATCAGCCCGGTCAATTCTGCCTGTGTGTATGCCCAGTAGCGACTCCACCAATTGCCGAGAATCCAGCGGGGGATGAGCGGCGCGGCACCGCTCACGGCGCAGTAATCGCGCAGAGCGGCTTTGTAGTCGTGACCGTAGGCGAAGAAGTACCAGTCCACGCCCTGCCCCGTGCGCGCCTCCAAGAAGGTCTCTTCATTGAGGAGAAAAGTCCGCGAATCGTCGAGCAGCGACCAACCGGAGCGCGAGATCAAACCGTCGCCGAGCGCGACGTAACCGTGCGCGAAATCGAGCGTGCGCGTCGTGCCTTTGAGGTTGCCCGCATCGACATCGCCGGGATGCCACACCGTACCGGTCGCTTTGACGCTGATCGCAAGGCTGTGCGGGGTGAAGGCTGCACCGCATTCATACGTGAGCACAAATGCGCTCGTTTCAATCGTGATCCGGGCAGCCGTCGTCGTCACCTTGAACTCAGGCACAGGTTGGTGGCGATACCACATTGACTGGCTGGGGCGATCTTCAAAACCGCCAGCGGGATCATATTCCAGACGGATCAAACGCTCGGTGAGGACGGTGAAGCGAGCCTGTCCGGTGTGCACGACGGCGTCGGGGTTGGCACCCGACGTGAACTGCTGAGCAAGCATGAGTGAATCTCCCCGCTAACCCTTGACGCCGCCGAGGGTTAGTCCGATTTTCATATACCGCTGCAAGATGATGGCGATCAGCAGCGGCGGGAGCAGCGCCATGAAGGACGCCGCCATCTGCAAATTGATGCTGTAATCGTCGGCGATGTAGAACAGGCGCACCGTGATCGGCTGGGTATACGGGTCGGTCAAGACGAGATACGGCAGCAGGAAGTCTTTCCACAACCCGACGAACGCCAGCACGAACAGCACGACGAAGATCGACCGGGACAGCGGCACGATGATATGGACGAGCATTTGCAGCGCGTTCGCCCCATCGACGCGCGCGCTGTCGATGAGATCCGCCGGGATGCGATCAAAGAAGGTCTTGAGCACGAAGATCGAGAAGGCATCGACGCAGTACGGCAGCCACAAGCCCCAGTATGAATTGAGCAGGCTGACGTTGATAATCGGCAGCCGCGCGATAGTCGTGTACAGCGGGACGAAATACGCCATCGACGGGATCATCAATGTGAGCATAAAACCGAGCGTGATGAACTTTGCCCCGATGGGCTTGAGCTTCGATAGGCTGAACGCAGCGGCGGAAGACACGGTGAGGCGCAGCAGGACACCCACGCCGGCGATGATGAACGAGTTGCCGAACAGGCGCGGCATTTCGAACCAATCCCACGCCTGCTGGTAATTCTCCCAGCGCGCGTTATCGGGCAGCAGATTCAGCCCGCCTTGAAAAATTTCGGTGCTGTCTTTCAGACCTGACGTAAAAGCGAAAAAGAACGGAAATAACGTCACCAGCGCTACGAGCAGCAAGACGCTGATGGCGATGATGTAGTAAATGCGCCCGGAGGGAGTGCGCAGTTCGACATTCGACAAGAAACCACGATCCAT
>JACSRG010000456.1 GCA_014879865.1 Anaerolinea sp. | reverse complement strand
ACAGGTTGGCGATTTGATCGCAGCGCCCTTTACGATTGAAGTCGGAAAGCTGTATAAGAAGTTCGACTTTGAAGGCATCATCGGGCTGGATTTTCTGCTGCACACCGGCGCGGTAATTGACTTCACTGCCTTAGAGATACGCAAGGCGCTGCCTTACACTTGAGCCGGTAAGCCGAAGCGCCCCACAAGCGACGGCACGCGGAAGGTGATGATGTCCGCAAGCGCGCCCGCCGCATCGAACGTGAGCACCTGTACGCCATACGCCGCATACCGTCCCTCCGGTGTGACGCGGTACAAGCCAAACGCCACCTGACCATTCGCCCGCGCGGGCAGCAGCCGCCAGCGTCCGCGCGCTGCCCCGGCGAAGATCGTCTTGCCCACCAACCGCCCGATCTCGGCGCGTCCTCGATACCACGTGGGGATCGGCGGCATACTGAAAGTCGCATCCGAGCGCAGCAGCGTGAGCAGCGCGGGGATGTCCGCGTTTTCCCATGCCCGCACATACGCGTCCAACTGCGCCAGCGCCGCCGAATCCGGCTGCGAGTCAACCGGCTCGTACCGCTGTGCGAGTGTGGCGCGGGCGCGGTGGAGCGCGCTCTTGACCGCCGCAACGCTCATATCGAGCAGCGCGGCGGTCTCATTTGCCGACCAGTCGAGCACATCGCGCAGGATCAGCACGGCGCGCTGACGCGGCGGGAGCAGTTGCAGCGCCGCCAGAAACGCCAGCGTGACGCTCTCGCGCTGCGCGATCCGTCCTTCCGGGCTGAGTTCATCGGGCGCGAACCACTCGTCCGGGATCGGCTGCAACCAGATCGGCTCGTTGACATCCGGCGGGATCGGCGCATCGACGGACGCCGCCGCACCCCGTGTCTGCGGGATCACCCGGCGCGGCGCACGGACGCGGAGCGCGTCAAGGCAGGCGTTGGTCGCGATCTTGTAGAGCCATGCGCGCAAGGTCGCCCGCCCTGCGTAGCTGTCACGCCGCCGCCATGCCCGCAGAAAGGTCTCCTGCACCATGTCCTCGGCGTCTTCGAGCGAGCCAAGCATCCGGTAGCAGTGGACGCGCAGTTCGTACCGGTGCGGTTCGAGCAGCGCGCCGATCTCCTGTTCGCTTGCCGCCGCGAGATTGGCGGGAAAATTCGTCATCGGATACCGAACCCTTTTGCCTTCGCGATCCGTCATATTGTCGTGACTTTTGTTTAAGCCGACAACCCATCAGGAGGATGCTATGAAGGTTTTCAGCGCCAGCGCCACGATCGACGCGTCGCCCGATAAAATCTGGGCGCTCATCACCGACGCGCCGACCATCCCGTCGTGGGATCCGGGACTCATCCGCATCGACGGGCGGATCGCGCCGGGGGAGAAAATCACCGTCTACTCGAAGGTCAGCCCGAACCGCGCCTTCCCGGTCAAGGTGAGCGAGTTCGTGCCGGGGAAGAAAATGACGTGGGTCGGCGGGATGCCGCTCGGCTTGTTCACGGGGACGCGGACGTTCACGCTGACGCCGCGCGGGGGCAGGGTCGATTTTGAACTCAAGGAAGTGTATACCGGGGCGATGCTCGGCATGATGAGCCGGTCGCTGCCGGATCTCACGCCCGTCTTCGAGGCGTATGTCGCCGGGTTGAAGGCGCGCGCCGAACGCGCGGCGTAGTGCGTTACCGCCGCCCGTCCCCAATCTAGCAGGGGCAGGAGGCGGGGTCAAAAACGCCAGCTTATCTTGATGCCTAAGTGCTGCGTCCGGTAAGTTGTGAGAATTGTAGGGACAGCCTTCTGGCTGTCCGTGCCGCTGCACTTACAGCGGACGCGCAGGGCAAACTCCGTTTGCACCGCGTCCCTAC
>JACSRG010000756.1 GCA_014879865.1 Anaerolinea sp. | reverse complement strand
TCCTTGACATACTGTGCGTCGTACAGTATATTTATACTGTGTGATGTACAGTATAGTCGTACGCACAGTATCGTGAGGCGCACAGTTTATGACGGATTCGGGTGAATACATCGAACAGCTTCGCCTAGAACTGCGGCGAGGCATCGTCGTCCTAGCCGTATTGAGCCAGATGGACAGCGCCAGCTACGGCTACAACCTCATTCAGCGGTTGGCTGCCTTAGGGCTGGACATTGAAGAGGGGACGCTTTATCCGCTGCTGCGGCGGTTGGAAAAGCAGGAACTTTTGCAAAGTGAGTGGGATACAACCGAATCCCGCCCGCGCAAGTACTACCGCATCAGCGCCGCCGGGCAGTCTGTGCTGACGGCGATGCGCGCTGAATGGGACGCTACAGTCGCGGTGATGAGGCGGATACTGGAAGGGGAACAACATGAGTGAGTTAATCGACCGTTATGTGCATCAGGTCGGATTGTATGTCCGCCCGAAGGAACGCGCCGACATCGAAGCGGAACTGCGTTCGCAGATACAAGATCAGCTTGAAGACCGCTACGGAAGCACGCCGACACCCGCAGAAGTCGCGGCAGTGTTGAAGCAGCTTGGCGATCCGCGCACGATGGCAGCGTCGTATAGCAGCGAACAATATCTCGTCGGACCAGATTTGTATCCCTTCATGATGACGGTGCTGCGTTTCGGGCTGCCGCTCGTCCCGGCGGTCGTGGTGATCGCCAACATCGTCGGCGCAGCGCTGTCGCCAGAGGGCGCGGACTGGGTGAGTCTGCTGATCGGTTCGATTTTTACCGCGTTCCAAGCCGCGTTGATCTTCTTCGCGGTCGTCGTCGCGTTCTTCGCCATTTTGCAGCGTTCCGGTGAGGAAGTGCGGGAAACTGCGCAGCCCGAATTCAACCCGGCAGACCTTCCGGCAGTCGATGATCCGAGCGCGGTGGATCGCCTTGAGTCCGGCATTGGTATTGCGCTCGTCGTGCTGTTCGGCGTCGCCATCCTGTACTTCTTGCAGGTCGGCGGGCTGACGCTGCGCTTTAACCTGAGCGATCCCGGCGACGTGCTGCCCGTGCCGACCACTTGGTTGGTCGTGCTGCTGGTGGCGACGTTCAGCAACCTGTTCCTCAACCTGTGGGCGCTCATGCGCCGCCGCTGGACGGTGGGGACGTGGCTGCTCCAGACGGCGCTCGACATTGTCGGCGCGGTCGGCGTCTACTTCGTGCTGCTGCTGCCCGTCGTCGAGCGTTTGAAGCAGACCGAACCGGAATTAAGCGCGCGGCTTCCGCTTGACCAACTGATCTCCGGGTTCACCGTCCTCACCGTCGCCGTGATGGTGCTGACAAGCGGATTCAAGCTCATCCGCCTGTGGCAGAATCGGCAGGGAGCGACCGTCTAGCCTACCTAAAGCGCCACCCACACCAGTCCAACCGAACTGCGTAGGGATCGCCTCATTCGCTCAGAATGCTAGGTGCGGGCAGTGCCTTGCCACTGTGCGCCCGGTAATCGCCAGCTCACACATTGCATACGACAGTTGTCGAAGGGAAACATCATGCTTGATACACGTATCATCCTCTCCGGACTTTGGGTCACCGTCATGCTCGTCTACTTGCTGGGCGATGTGCTGCGCATGTACAGCGGTGACTTTGCCCGCATGTCCGAAAAACAGAAGTTCACCGGGCTGATGTGGCTGGGCGCGGCAGCACTGATGCTCATCCCCATCCTGATGGTATTTCTGTCGCTGGTCATGCCCCAGTCGATCAACCGCTGGGCGAACATCATCGTCGCCATTGGTTTTACTCTCTTCAATCTCGTTGATCTGCGCAGCTATCCGTCCGCCTACGACAAGTTCCTGCTCCTCGTGAGCATGATCTTCAACGGGTTAACGGTCTTGTACGCATGGAACTGGTTATAAGCCTACGGGCGGAAAGAAAATGAACATGAAAGCAATGATCTACACACAATATGGGTCGCCGGATGTACTGCGCCTTGCGGACGTGCCGAAGCCAGCGCCGAAGGCGGGCGAAGTACTGGTCAGTATCCACGCTGCCGGGATCAACAGCGCCGACATCCGCCTGCTGCGCGGGCAGCCGTTTCTCGTGCGGCTGATGGGGTACGGCTTGTTCAAGCCGAAGCGGAGCATTCTCGGCGGCGACGTGGCGGGGCGTGTGGAAGCGGTGGGGAGTGGCGTTACGCTGTTCAAGCCGGGCGACAGCGTGTACGGCGACCTTTCCAACAGCGGCATGGGTGGCTTCGCGGAATACGTCGCCGCGCCAGAGGCGGCATTCGCGCCCATGCCCACCAACCTCAGTTTTGAGGAAGCAGCGGTCGTGCCGCTGGCGGGGATCACGGCATTGCAGGCGCTCCGCAAGGCGCACGTTCAGGCGGGCGAGCGCGTGGCGATCAACGGCGCGTCGGGCGGGGTTGGCACATTCCTCGTGCAGATCGCCCGCGCGCTTGGCGCGGAAGTCACCGCCAGCGCCAGCGCGGGCAAACTGGAGATGCTGCGCGGGTTAGGCGCGGCGGAGGTGATCGACTACGCACGCGAGGATTTCACCGAACGCAGCGGTCAGTACGATGTGATTCTTGGCGTCAACGGCTATCACCCGCTGGCACACTACGCGCGGGCGCTGAGACCGGGCGGGCGCTACCTGATGATCGGCGGGGCGGATGCGCAGCTTTTCGAAGGGCTGCTGCGCGCGCCCTTCATGCCGAAACGCGACGGTAAACGGTTGGGCGCTGTAACGGCGAAAGCCACGCCCGCCGATCTACGCGCCCTGACGGCGTTCATCGAACGCGGCGAAGTCAAACCGGTCGTCGAACGGTGCTATCCACTGGCGGAAGCGGCGGAGGCGCTGCGCTATCTTGATGCAGGTCATGCGCGGGGTAAGCTGGTCATCACGCCCTAACCCGGTTTTTCGTCGTACACGTAGACGCGGGTGTTGAGGATGACGAAGTTGTCCCACAACCATTTTGCATCGCTGACGCTGAGGTTCACACAGCCGTGCGACCAGTAGTAGCCGAAATTGTCGTGCCAGTAGACACCATGCAGCGCTTCGCGCCAGTTGAAATACATGTGGTAGGGCACTTGATCGAGCGCGTAGAACTCTTCGTCGCCCGCCGCACCTTCCATTGGACCGGCTTCCCAGAACAGTTCGACCTGCCACACGCCCGGATCAGTGCGCCACTGTTCCTCATCCATGTCACCTGTCGAGACGAGCGTCGCCATCACCGGGCGCTCGCCCTCGTAGGCGACGAGGTTCTGCTCGTAGGTGCTCACGCCGATCCAGCGCCAGCTAAAGACGGTCGGCGGCGTAGGGTGGACGATGCTGAGGTTCGTCTGGATCGTCCACTGACCCGGTCCGACGAGATGCCAATCCCACCCGTCGATGGTGACGGTAGCGTAAATGTTCATCAAGTCGTAGCGGCTGAACGATCCCGACTGGCGGCAGTTGCTCCTGCCACCGGGGATGAGCGAGGTGCAGTAATCGTAGATCGCCCATGCGAACGGCATATCCATACGGTTGATAGTCACGCCGGTATAAGTCGAAGGGGTGGCGAAATGCGCGTTTTCGAGTGACGCCCAACGGTTCGGGCGAATTTCCGCCCAATCGCCGGACGTTTGCAGCACGTTGACATAGCGACTGCGACCGGCGGTGAGGATACCAGCGGCATTGCCATCCGGCGCGTTGTAGAGCGCCACCTCATCGGCGTCGAAGTAGATGAAGTCCTGCCCCGCGATCACGCCGAGGTCAAAGGGGATTGGCGCGACGTTGGGATAGGGCTGTGCCGCCATGATCGCGTCACACTCCGGTGTTTGCAGCGTAACGGATGTAATCCCCGCGCAGCTAGGATGCCCGCGTTCGGCGGTGGGGGCAGCGCGTGTCGGGGTCAAGCCTGCCAGAGCGGTCAGCAGGACGGCGAACATGACAAGGGTGCGAAGGTTCAACACACCAACTCCGTCGTGTTTCGGACACTGCGTTTCATCATACCGTAGACTGGCGGTCGGAAGCCAGTGAAGCCCAAAATCCGCCGCATTGCACTTTGGTGCCACCATCCCGTTGAGCTGAGCGGCGCGTCCGGCGAAAATACTTTCGCGATTCTGCTTGCCTGTGGTATGGTTGGTAATGAAGATTGTAAGTGAATGGAAGGTGAGGATGAAAGCAAGCCTTATTCGATTCTGGCTGATTGCCGCGTTCCTGCTCGTGTTTACGCTTCCAGTGAGTGCACAGTCCACCTGCGGCGCGACCGTCACGGTGGCGTCAGGTGATAATCTCGCGCGGATCGCGCAGCGCTGCGGGACGACGGTGCAGGCGCTGCTGGCAGCAAACCCGCAGATCACCGACCCGAACCGCCTGTTCGTCGGGCAGGTGTTGACCATTCCCGGTCAAACCGGTGGCGCGGGGTCGTTTGTGGTCGCCATTTACCCGTTGAGCGGTCTCCCCGGTTCGTCGATCACGGTGATCGTCAACGGACTTCCCCCGAATGCGCCCATACAGGTCGGGTTGGGACCCGTTCAATCGGAGTTTGTCACGCTGCAGCAGTTGACCAGCGATCCGTTCGGCGGTTTGCAAACGGTCGTCACCGTGCCGAACTCGGCGGGCGCGGGGCAGCAGTGGGTGGTCGGTGCAGCGCCCCTCGACGGGAGCGCAGGCGCGATCTCGCGACCGTTCGTCGTCAGCGGGAGCACGACGCCGCCGACCGCAACACCGGGCGCGGTTTTGTTCGACCGCGCGAATATCTACATGATCGCGCTCAACGACGCGGGGCAAACCGGTCAGGCGGTCGGGTGCGGCGACAGCGCGATCCCCGTGCTGCGCACCTTCCAACCGACGGTCGCGCCGCTCACCGCCGCGCTGCAAATCCTCCTCGCGCAGCGGTCGCAGTACTACGGCGAATCCGGGCTGTACAATGCACTTTACCAGTCGAGCCTAGCGCTGGAAGGCGTGAACATCGTCAACCGGGAAGCGATCATTAACCTCGTCGGGCAGCTCGTGATCGGGGGCGTATGCGATGCGCCGCGTCTACAAGCGCAGATCGAACTGACCGCGCTTCAGTTCGCGACCATCGACCGCGTCACGATCAACGTGAACGGTCAACCGCTGAGTCAACTGCTGTCATCGCAGGGGTAGGGAGGGCGTTTCAGCGGCAAACGAACTGCTGCCGCTGAAAGTTGCTCTTTACAAGAATAACTTGTTTAATTATTATGCTCACACGCGATTGTCCTCGTTGAAGACATCACCCATTTTGCGATCCACGCCCGCCCATACTGCAAGGCATGAGCGCGCTTAGTAATTGTGATCGGTTGTGTTGGTGAAGTAGAACGAAGGAGAATAATGTCGTGAAAAAGTTCCTCTTGCTGGTGCTCGTCAGCCTCCTCGCGCTAACTTTCTCTGCTCCTGTAGTGGCACAAGATGAGTGTGTAATTTCTTTCCTGACCGTTTGGAGCGGCGAAGACGAACTGCCCAACTGGGAAAACATGGTTCAGCCCTTCGTCGATGAGACGGGCTGCCGCATCGAAGTCGAAAGCACGCGAGATATCGTCCCGGTATTGACGACGCGTGTCGAAGCAGGAAACCCTCCTGATATTGCCGGCGTTCCCAGCTTCGGCGCGATCCGCACTTTCCTCGAAGAAGGGGATGTTCAACCGCTCGATTTCTTGGACATGGAGCGGATGCAGTCACAGTTCGGCGATGTGTGGATGGAATTGGGCACATGGAACGGCACGCTGTATGGCGTTTTCCCCCGTGCCGCCATCAAAAGCTTGATCTGGTACAGCCCATCGGCGTTTGAAGATGCGGGCTACGAAGTCCCCGAAACATGGGAAGCCCTGCTCGACCTGTGCGAACAGATCGAAGATGACGGCGCAGCCTGCTTCTCGATTGGGCTGGAAAGCGCGGCGGCGAGCGGTTGGCCCGCGACCGACTGGATCGAGGACATTATGCTGCGCACCAACAGCCTTGAGACCTATGATCAGTGGGTGAATCACGAAATCGGCTGGACGAGCGAAGAAGTCACGCGCGCGTGGGAAGCCTTCGGCGACATCGTCGGGGAAGAGAACTACCAGTTCGGCGGCTCCGCCGCGACCCTCAGCACCAACTTCGGCGAAGCCCCCTGCCCGCTGTTCACGAATCCGCCCGGCGCGTATCTGCATCGTCAGGCGAGCTTCATTCAGTCATTCATCACCGACTGCCCCGGCGGTGAAAACCTGACTCCCGGTGAGGATTTCGATTTCTTCCTGTTCCCGTCCATCGACGAGGAATATGGCACGCCCGCACTCGGCGCAGCCGACCTGTTCGTGATGTTCAACGACCGTCCCGAAGTGCAGCAGTTGATGGAGTTCCTGACCCAACCGGAAGCACTGACGGGGTGGCTCGAAGGCGGCGGCAGTGGTATCGCCACCAACCGCGAATTCCCCCTCGATAACTACCCGGATGAACTGACCCGTCGCGCGGCGGAGGTTTTGCAGGAAGCGACCGCCTTCCGGTTTGATGCCTCCGATCAAATGCCCGGCGATGTGAACCAAGCGTTCTGGACGGGCACGCTCAACTTCGTGCAGAACACGGGCAATCTCGACCAGATTCTTCAGAGCATTGAAGCGGTCGCCGAACAAGCTTACTCCAATACCGTAGAAGCAAGCGGCTGAGCCAGTAACAACAGTCTCACAGATCGGGGATAGGGGCAACCCTATCCCCGGAAACGCAAACGGGAGGCGCAGCGTGGATGTGAATGGTTCGCGGTGGAGAAGCCTGTTATTTACCGGTCCCGCGATTTTTCTCCTTTTTGTACTTATGGTTTATCCAACTCTGGATACTATTCGCTTGAGCGTTCTTGATCGACAGGCGGAGCAGTTTGTGGGACTGGACAATTACGTTTACGCAATTACCAGCCCGCGTATGCAGGAAGCGTTTCGTAACAATCTGATCTGGCTGGTAGTGTTCACCGCCGGGACGGTCGGGCTTGGGTTGTTGATCGCCACGCTGACCGACCGCGTCAAATACGAAGCGCTGGCGAAATCCGTCATTTTCTTGCCGATGGCGATCTCGTTTGTCGGCGCAGGTGTGATCTGGCGCTTCGTGTACGATCTGCGACCGCCGGGGACGCCGCTTCAGCCGGGGCAGCAGATCGGTTTGCTCAATGCCATCGTCACCGGCGCTAACGCCGATCAGACTCTCGCCGACGCGATCCGCGCCTTCAACGCGCGCGGCGTCCCGGTCACTGAGGCGGAGGTCGCCGATGTCATCATCGCCCGCGAAACCGAAGCGCTGCAAGAGGCGGTCGCCGACGGCACGCTGACACAGGAACAGGCGGATAGCCTGCTGGCGGTGCTGCCCCAGCGCGCCCGCGATTACCTGACTGGCGTCGTGCCGTCGTTCCGCGAACAATGGCAGAATGTCGGCAATTGGTCACGGCTTGCGATAGCGTCGATCAACGACGGGCTGCAAACTCTCGGCGCTGAGGCAAGCACGGTGGTGTGTTCGGTCGCTGCCAGCGAATGCGTCGAGGAACTTATCGACATGGAAGAGGACGCCATCGACGAGGCAGTGGACGCGGATCGGTTGTCGTCCGACGACGCCGACGCGCTGCGTGCTGCACTGCCCGAAGCGGCACAGGCATTCGTCGCACAGGGTGTGCGTCCTGCACCGGGGCAGTGGCAAACAGCCGATCAATGGGACGCGATCATCGCGGATGTTGACTCGGTCAGCATTCGCTCCCTGAATACTGCGCTGGATACCGGCGCGCAGCCGATCGATTGGCTGCGCCAGCCGATCATCAACAACTTCGCGCTGATCATCGTCGGCGTGTGGATCTGGACGGGCTTCTGTACGGTAGTGCTCTCCGCTTCGCTCAAGAATATCCCGGCGGAACTGTTCGAAGCGGCGCGCGTTGACGGCGCGAACGAGTTTCAGATCTTCTTCCGCATCACCATCCCACAGTTGATGCCGACTCTCACGGTCGTCACGACGACGATGCTGATCACCGTGCTCAAGGTGTTTGACATCGTCTATGTCATGACGGCGGGGAACTTCGGGACAGAGGTCATCGCCAACCGGATGTACCTCGAAATGTACGGCGGTCAGCGCGAATTCGGACACGCGAGCGCTATCGCGGTCATCCTGATGCTGGCGATTGTCCCGGTGATGATTTTCAACATCATACAATTTAGAAGGCAGGAAGCAACACGATGACCACGACAACCACATCCCCGCCTATCCCCGCACAGGTGGAGCGCAGCGGATTGCAAAAGGTAAACTGGCGCAGGCATCTCGGACGCATTCCGCTGCATGCAGCAGTCATCCTGCTGGTCTTGATCTGGATTCTGCCGACTTTTGGGCTGCTGGTCACGTCGTTCCGCCCGCAAACCGACATCGTCTCCTCAGGCTGGTGGACAGCGCTGGAAACGCCGCTCAATTTCACCCAGTGGACGCTGGAAAACTACGACGCGGTGATCAACAACCCGAACTACGACATGGCGCGCGCCTTCCGCAACAGCCTTGTGATCGCCATCCCGGCGACCTTTTTGCCGCTGCTTTTGGCGGCTTCGGCTGCCTACGCCTTCTCGTGGATGCGTTTTCCGGGGCGACAGCTCCTGTTCGTCGTGCTGGTCGGCTTGCTCGTCGTCCCGCTGCAAATGACCTTCATCCCGGTGCTGCGCCTCTTCAATACATTGGGGATCACCAACAACCCGAATTTTCCCTATTTGAGCATCTGGTTGGCGCACACGGCATACGGCTTGCCCTACGCGATCTTTCTGCTGCGCAATTTCATGGGGTCGCTGCCGCGTGAGATTTTCGAGTCCGCATTTCTCGACGGCTGTTCACACTTCACTGCCTTTCTGCGTCTGGCGCTCCCGCTGTCGGTTCCGGCAATCGCCTCGCTGGTCATCTTCCAGTTCCTCTGGGTGTGGAATGACCTGCTCGTCGCTTTGATCTACGTCGGCGGGGGGCAGTTCGCGCCGCTGACCTATGCCCTCAGCGGGCTGGTAAACTCGCTCGGTCAGAACTGGCATTTGCTCACCGCCGCCGCGTTCGTCTCGATGGCATTGCCGCTCGTGGTCTTCCTCGCCTTGCAGCGCTATTTCGTGCGCGGCATTCTGGCAGGGTCGGTCAAGGGCTGACGGCGCTCAAGCATCCAAACGGTACGTCTGCCGTGCGAGATGATATGCCATGTCGGCGATCATCTCGTGCGCGTCCGCCTCGTCGATGATCCGCCGCGCCACCAGCCCCGCCAGCCAGTCGGCGCTGGCACGCCGCCAGACATCATGGCGCGCGGGGATCGAGGGGTAAGCGCGGGTGTCGTCGTTGAACCCAGCGGTGTTGTAAATCCCGGCGGTTTCGACCACGTTCTCGAAATAGCGGCGCATCCCGTTCAAGCTGTCGAAGAACCACCATGGCGGACCGAGACGCAGCGCCGGATAGTGACCCGCCAGCGGCGCGAGTTCGCGGCTGTAGGTCGATTCATCCAGCGTGAAGACGATCAACCGGAAATGCGGATCGCTGCCGAAGCGATTCAACAGCGGTCGAAGATTGCGGGTGAAGCCCATTGGCACGGGAATATCCGCACCCATGTCGCGCCCGAAAGCCCCATACAGCCCTGAATTATGGTTACGCAGCGAGCCCACATGAAGCTGCATGACCAGACCATCTTCGGCGCTCATCCGGGCAAACTCGATCAGCATGTGCGCGGTAAAGCGACCCGGATCGCTGCCGTCTACCGCACCGGTTAAGGCGCGCTGGAAGATCGTTTCCGCCTCGTGATCGCTCAGCGGGGCGGTGTAAGCATCGAGGATGCCGTGATCGCTGGCGGTCGCGCCCATCTGCTTGAAGAAGGCGCGCTGCTGTTCCAACGCGGCGATGAAGCGCCGGTAGCTGGTGACCTCGATGCCCGTGACGGCGCTTAACTGCTCGATCTGTTGTTTCCAGTCGTCGCCGTCAAGGGCGGTCACGGCGTCGGGGCGGAAGGTCGGGATGACGCGCCCTGTCCAGCCAGAGACGCGGATCGCCTGATGGTGTTCAAGCCGAGAGGTCGCCGCGTCGGTGGTCGCCAGCACTTCGATGTTGAACCGCTCGAACAGGCGGCGCGGCTGATACTCCGGCTGCGCCAACCGCTCGGCGATTTGGTCATAGATCGTCTGCGCGCTGGCAGAAGTCAGCTTGTCGGTGATGCCGAACACGTTCGCCAGTTCGTCGCGCAGCCAGATACCTGTGGGCGTTCCCCGAAACAGGTAGAAGTGATCGGCGAACACCTGCCAGATTTTGCGGTGATCACGCTCGACCGGTGCGCCGTCCTTGCGCGGAATGCCGAGCGATTCCAGCCGAATCCCCTGCGAATACAACATGCGGAAGATGTAATGATCGGGGATGATCAGCAGATCGACGGGCGTGCCGTAGTCGTAATGCTCTGCTGCCAGCAGACGCGGATCGACGTGTCCGTGCGGGCAGACGAGCGGCAGCCCCCGCACCGATTCGTACAGCGGCAGGGCAATCGCGCGATGTGCCGGATCAAAATAGCGGTCGTCCATAAGCGTGCGCTTTCCGGCTAGATGCCGCTGAAGGCGTTGAAGCCGCCATCGACCATGATCACGCAGCCAGTGACGAACTTCGCGGCGGGACTGCATAACCAGATCAGCGTGCCGATCAGGTCTTCCGGGTTGCCGAAGCGCCCGGCGGGCGTGTGGTCGATGATCTTCCTGCCGCGCGCCGTCAGCGACTCATCCGGGTTGAGCAGCAGCGCGCGGTTTTGATCGCCCAGAAAGAACCCCGGCGCAATTGCGTTGACGCGCATCCCCTCGCCGAACTTGGTCGCCAGTTCGACCGCCAGCCACTTGGTGAAGTTGTCCACCGACGCCTTGCCTGCCGAGTAAGCAGCGGATCGCGTCAGCGCGCGCTGCGCTGCCATTGAGGAGATGTTGACGATGCAGCCCTGCTTGCGCTCTGCCATCACCGCGCCGAGGACGAGCGAGGGGATGAGCGTGCCGAGCAGGTTCAGGTCGATGACGTGGCGCAGGGCATCGATCTCCATGTCGAAGATCGTCTTGTCGGGTGGAACGGTCGCAGCGGGTGTTGTCCCGCCCGCAGCGTTGATCAGCAGG
>JACSRG010000658.1 GCA_014879865.1 Anaerolinea sp. | reverse complement strand
AGACTCGTGTTTGCGCCTTCCCCCGAATTCGGGGGAAGGTTGGGAAGGGGGTTTCGTTATCTTGGTGCCTATGGTGCTCGATCCGGTAAATGTTCAAAAAACATCCGTAGGGACGCGCAAGGCAACCGAAGGTTGCACCGCGTCCGATCTTATATACACAGCGGACGCAGCACTTAGCCACTCGAATCAGCTTTATCGCTTCGAAAGACGCGGCAGCAGCACGCCGATCACATAGCCCGCCGCCATGCAGCCCAGCAGCGGCACGAGCGTCAGCAGCTTTTGCGTGCCCGTCGTGCTGACCGAGATCAGGTAGCTCGGCAGCAGCCCAACGATCAGCCCCAAGATCACGCCTTTCCACGTCACCGGGAAAATGTCGAACAGCTCGATCAGCAGCGGTCGCTGCTTTTTGCGGGCAGGCGCACCGCGCATGGCTTTGTTCGCCTTCGGCGCGCGTTCCTGAAGCTGCTTCTGCCGTATTCGGGCAAGTCGCTGCTGCTGCTGGACTTCATTACTGAGAGCCATCATCCACGTCCTGTACGCTCTTGTGTCGTCTAATCCAAAGAACGTACACCGACGGTGAATGTCGCAGCGCGGCGGTGGATCACTCCGTTTCCGACACCCCCAGCGCCAGATACGGCAGGCTCGCGCGCATATCATCGACGCGATCCATTTCGAGCACAAGGGACGGCGGGTTGGGCAGCGCCCGCAGCGGTTCGAGCAGTTCGCGGTAGTTCAGCACGCCGTCGGGCAGCGCGCGGTGAACATCGTCCTCGCCGTCATTATTGTTCAAGTGGACATGCGCGAGATACGGAGCGGCGGTCTTGACCCATGTCTCGAACGGCAGACGCGAGTACAGATGCGCGTGCCCGATGTCGAGGCAGGCGCGCAGCCGGGGATGTTCTACGGTCTTGAGGACATCCCCGATCAGGTACGGGTCGAATTCCCACATATTTTCGATGGCAATCGTCACGCCGAGGATCGACGCATACGAGACGAGCGTCCCCCAGAAATCGATATTCCGGCGCGTCCAGCCAAGCCGGTATTCTTCGGTGTGAACCTGTGACAGAAAGTTGGCATGGAAGACGACCAGTTCGGCTTCCAGCTCCTGCGCGATTTGCAGCGCGTGTTTGTATCGGTTCATCGTCGCGTCGATGATCAGCTTATCCGGGCTGCCGGGAGCCATATCCATGAACGGACCGTGCAGGGTGATCAACCCGCGCACGCGGCTGAGCTGATTCCGGTAGTCTGCGACCAGTGACTTCCAGTCTCCGTCAAGCGCGTTGGGGAATGCGAACGCCATGACTTCGATGCCTAAGTCGTGCTGTAGGGCAAGCTCGACGCATTCGCGAAAATTCGTTGGGTTGGCGCTGAGGACGACCTTATCGACCACGACGGTTACTTTCTGTCTAAATGAACCTTATGTCAGTCTACACCTAGTTTTTTTGGACGGCAATCAGGCTTCGACCGCCTGTACTGCCTGCTCGACGACCGCCATGCCTTCGTCCAACTGCGCGTCGCTGATGTTGAGCGGCGGCAGGAAGCGCACGCCGTTGCTGTACAACCCCGCGCGGATAATGACCAGCCCGCGCTTGAGTGCCTCGGCGATCACGGCTTGCGTCTCCGCGACGGCGGGTTCTTTGCTGACGTGATCTTTGACGAATTCGATCAGCAGCATCGATCCTAAGCCGCGCACGTCGCCGATCAGCCGGGACTGCTGTTGAATGCGGAGCAAATGTCCGCGCATCCGGTCGCCGACCTCGTTTGCCCGCGCCAGAAATGCCGGATCGTTGATCATACGGATCGCTTCGAACGCGGCGGCACATGCCAGCGGATTACCGCTGTAC
>JACSRG010000039.1 GCA_014879865.1 Anaerolinea sp. | reverse complement strand
GGTCGCCTTCCACCGCCACCCCGATCAGTGGCGCGGCTTCTTCGATGAAGCGGCGGACGTAGCCGGGGAGCAAGCGCAGCGTTTCGGTGCGCTGACGTTCGGCGTTCACTTCGGGCAGCATCGACCGCACATCGCCGCCCTCCCCATAAAGCGCGAGTTCTTCGCGCTCAATTGCTTGCACGGCTTCAGGCGTGAGCAGTTGATCCACCGCACGCTGTGCCTCAACTTCACTCGCGGTCAGCACTTCTTCCATGTATTCGCGGATCGACCTGCCCTCGAACAGCCGCCCGACGACATCGAACACCTTGTCCGAGCCAAGTTCTTCGCGGATTTTCTTGAGCTTGTCGAGGAGCGTTTTCAGCACACGCCCTTCACGGGTCTTGCCCGCGACAAGGTTCATAATGATAACCGGATCGTGCGCCTGCCCGTAGCGGTGAATGCGTCCCATGCGCTGTTCGAGGCGTGCCGGGTTCCAAGGGATGTCGTAGTTGACCATCAGCCAGCAGAACTGCAAGTTGATGCCTTCACCGGCGGCATCGGTCGCAACCAGATACTTCGCACCGCCTTCGCTGAACGGCTTGCGGAATAATTCCACCTGCTGATCGCGTTCTGGGTAATCCATGCCGCCGTGCAGTCGCGCAATCTCGCCTGTGAAACCCATGCCTTCCAGCCGCCGCACAATGAAATTGAGCGTATCGCGGTGTTCGGTGAAAACGATCAGCTTCTCATCGCGGTAATCAGGGTCGCGGATGATGTCTAACAGCCGTTGCAGCTTAGATTCGTCGCCCTGTGCCTCCACCTGCTGCGCCAGCGTGAGCAGGTCTTGCACGCGCAGTCGTTCGGTTTCGAGTTCTGCCAGCGAAACGGCAACTACCCCGCGCATGACAGTTTCTTCGTCTGCTTCATTCCGTTCACGCTTGTCGGAAGTCATATCTTCTTCGTCGGCGGTGCCGGTGTCGAGCGCATACTCAACCGTCGGCGCAAATGCGGTCAGGTCGATTCTGCCTGCCTCCACGTCCGCAATCAGTCCTTCCAGTTTCTTGATACGCCTCTCGAACGATTGCAGCAGCGCATAAGTCGAGCTGGCAAGGCGACGCTGGAAGACGCTCATCGCCAGTCGTGCTGCCGAGCGGTTGAGCATCCTCGCACGGTTGTAGTAGAAGCGGATATACTCAGTCGTCTGGTCGTACAAGGTTTGCTCACTGACTGCCCCCTGCGTCAGGTCATAGCTCAACGTGTCGCTGACGCGCTTCGGGTAAATCGGCGTGCCGTCAAAGCGTACCATCTCCTCTTTTGTCCGCCGTATGAAGTGATGTTGGCGGGCATTCGGCGGGTACGCATCAAAGGCTTCTGGTGTGGAGAGGATTTCCGGCTCAAGCAGTCGCCACAGCGCGTAGTATGGGTATTCGCGTCCCATGTGCGGCGTCGCTGTGAGCAGCAAAAGGTGACGCGCACTCCAATCAAGTGTCATGCCATTGCTTGAAGCGCCGATCAGCGCTTCTGCCAACTTGTATCGCTCGGTACGCCGCACAGTGAAATCAGCATCACGGTTCGATGCCAGCTTGTGCGCCTCGTCGAAGATGACCAGATCGTAGGGTGTAGTGGCAGATTCTTTCAGCCGCGCAAACACACGATCACTTGATAGTGTATCCACGCTGACAATCACAAGGTCGCTGTCAGGGTGCGCGAACGGGTTCTCTCGGCGTACGTCACCGCCACGGATAACGCGAAACGACAGGTTGAACATCTTCGCCATTTCGCGCTGCCAGTTCCCGACCAATCCGGCAGGTGGCACAATCAGTACCCGGTTGATCAGGCGGCGGCTCAACATCTCGCGGATGTACAG
>JACSRG010000040.1 GCA_014879865.1 Anaerolinea sp. | reverse complement strand
TGCGCGGCTGCGCCGTCGGCTCGACCGCTGCGGCGGCGGGGGCCTCAGCAGCAGCCGTTTCAACGACGGTCGGTGTTTCGACGGCGGCCGCTTCAGCGACAACCGGTGTTTCGACGGCAGCCGCTTCGGCGGCAACCGGTGTTTCGACGGCGGCCGCTTCGGCGGCAACCGGTGTTTCAGCGCTGTTTTCCGCGTTGACCGCGGTTTCGTTGGCGCTCATTTCTTCACTCATGACTGACTCCTATGGCCTTTGTCCTGTGGATATGCTTGTGCTGTTCAATTGGCTGTGTTCTCAACCGGCTCTGATACCGGAATTCTGCTTCTACTCCGGTGCCGACGTGGGTGTCAGTGTGACGCTCGGCGTGAGTTCCAGTTCGCCATCCGGGCGATACGCCGCATAATCCGCATAACCTTCCCACGCATGGAGATCGCTGGTCACCAGCAGCAGCTCCATGTCGCTCGGTTTCAAGTACAGCAGGCCGATGATTTCGCTGCTGGCGCTCAGACGGCCCTCAGCTTCACCGGCGACGAATGCATACACCACCAGCGGGATATCCGGATACAGGAGGTTGATGATCGCCTGATTGTCGGAAAATGGGCTGCCGATCGCGTAGGACGGTTCGCCCCGCGCTTCGATCACATCGCCCAGCGTCGTCGTCGGCGCGACGCGCAGGAACAGCAGGTCGGCGATCTCGCCGGTTTCGCTGTACATCTGGCAGCAGGGTGAACCGCCGGTCGCCTGGAATTCGGCCACGACCGCAGTCGAGTTCTCATCCGTCTGAACGTTCGGCGGATCGAGTTCGGGATCATCTTCGACAATCGCCAGCGCATCGCGCCAGGCAGTCTCGCCCACGGTGATGCCGCGCCAGCACGGGGCGTCGCACGGTTCGCCGCTGACCACGCTTTCATCACGCAGCAGGTTGGGATCGCGCAGTTCTGGTGGGGGCGCACAGGCGGAGACAAACAGCACCAGGGCGAGCATCCCCAGCAGGAACAGGCGTGACTTCATGAGTGGGCTACTTTCATCGCAGTGGACGTTGTGCTTCTTCACTGCCAGATGTCGGGCAGGATGTACCGCGCTTGACGCGCAGCACATCCCGCCGAATCTTTAGGTGACGATCAATTGAGCTGAGTCAGCGTGAGCTGATAGGTGCCAGTGGTTCCGCCGTACAGCGTCCCAAAGTGCGTGGCAATGATAATGTATTGCCCGTCCTGTGGCAAGGTAAAGTTGGCGATCAGTGAGTTGGTGTTCTCGCCAACCACCGCGTCGTCGTTTTCGGCTACCACGGTATTGATCGGGCCGATCAGGTACAGCGCCGTGTCGAGCGTGCCCGATGTCGCGTTCATCGCCAGATTGACGACCTGCCCCGCTGTCCCCTGGAAGACGTACACGTCGAACTTGTTGTCTGGCGTGATGGCGCCGGTCAGCGGTTCATTGGGACGGATCGTCGCTGCCGCTTCCAGATCTTCCGCGTAGTTCAGATCGGCCACGCCGCGGATGATCCCGCCCGCGCTCGGCTGGACGGACCCATCCGGCAGCACCGTGAACGATGTCAGGTACCGTTCGCCCACCAGCGGCTGCGAGACGTCCGAGAACACTTCCTGCCCGTTGACCGAGACATACAGATTGAACGACACCGGCGTCACGTCGTTACACTCATTCTGATACCACACTTCGATCTCATACGAACCGGGGCGCGGCGGGATCTCCTGCGGCCAGTAGATGTACGAGAACGGCGCGCCTTCGCTCACCCGGCAGTTGACGTTGCCCTGCGCTCCCAGCCGACCGCCGCTGCGGATCTCCGGGATATCGTCGAAGACGGCGTTGCCCGCCGGATCAACATAGGC
>JACSRG010000041.1 GCA_014879865.1 Anaerolinea sp. | reverse complement strand
CAGCGCGAATTCATGCTGCTGGAATACCTCATGCGCAACGCCGGGCACGTCCTCACCCGCACGCAAATCGGCGAACGGGTGTGGGGCTTTGACTTCTACAACGAATCGAACGTCGTTGATGTGTATATCGGCTACTTGCGCCGCAAAGTTGATAAGAACGCATCGATCCCGCTCATCCAGACGGTGCGCGGTGTCGGCTACCGGTTGAGCGCTGATGAAAACGCTGACTAGATTCAATACGCTCCGCACCCGGCTCACGCTGTGGTACGTCGCGCTGCTGGCAGTGACCGTCCTCGGATTTTGCCTCTATCTACAATTTGAACTCGAATTGAGCCTCGCCAATCAGGTGGACGCCAGCTTGCAGGTCGCCGCGTCGCAGCTTTTGGTGGATGTCGATGACAGCGTGGACCCGCCCATGCTTCGCCCCATGTCGGAATCGGCGGTCAATCAGTTGATGCAGTCGCGCTTCGCCATGCGCCTTGTCAACGAGAGCGGCGAAGTCGTAGCAGAGGTCGGTGTTTTTCCGCAAGGCGTCACGGTAACGCCCAATGCTTCCGGATTCGAGACCGTCAATGTCGAGGGCACAACATGGCGCATTTTTTCGCAGCGCGTCGAGACTGAAACGCAGCGGTTCGACGCATGGCTGCACATGGCACAGTCGCTCAATTTGGTCTACGATACCCGAAGAAGCGTTTTCAACATCATCCTCATCGGTGTGCCAATTGTGTTGATTGTGGCGGGATTAGGCGGCACGTTCATGGCAACGCGGGCGCTCCGTCCAGTCGATGCGATCACGCGCACCGTGCAGGCGATCAACGCGACCGATATGACTCAGCGCATTCCGCTTCCTGAATCAGCGGACGAGATTGGGCGATTAACCGCTACGCTCAATTCCATGCTTGATCGGCTGCAATCCGGTTTCGAGAAAGAGCGCCGCTTCACCGCAGACGCCTCGCATGAACTGCGCACACCACTAACTGCCATCAAAGGGCAAATCGGAGTCACGCTCTCTCGCGAGCGCAGCCCCGCTGAGTATGAAACTACCCTCCATCAGATTCAGCTTGAAACGGATCGGCTGATCCGCTTGGCGAATGATCTTCTGTTTTTAACCCGTCTCGACGGTGCGCCGGTCTATGCTGTGCCTGAACATATCGACTTAAGCGATTTGCTTGGCGCGGCGGTCGATCAAATCTGTGTGATTGCGGCGGAAAAGCGCATCACTGTGACAACCGATACTCCTGACTCACTGCCGATGATGGGCTTCACCGATCACCTCATCCGGCTGTTCCTGAACTTGCTCGACAATGCCGTGAAGTACACGCCGGTCGGCGGTTCGATCCGCGTTTCAGCCTTGGTCACCAGCAGCACTGAAGTACAAATCGTCATACACGATTCCGGCAAGGGCATTCCCGCAGAGCATCTCCCGCACGTCTTTGAGCGTTTTTACCGTGCCGAAGCAGATCGAAAGTACAGCGGCGGCGCGGGTTTGGGGCTTGCAATCGCGCATCAAATCGTACTCGAGCATTCCGGCAGAATCCATGTCGAAAGCGCCGTTGATTCGGGTACGCGCATGGTGGTGTGCTTGCCCCTCGCGTTCCCAGATTCGAAGTAAGAGGGTTCTTAGATCAGCCTTAGACGGGTCTCAAAGTGGGTGACTAGACTGGAGTCAAGATCAGTCGGTCTACGTGGAGGGGAAGAGATGAATGAGTTTTATGCGCTGATCGAAGTTGCCGTCACGATATTGGGCAGTGTCTTCTGGACATTTGCGCTCTATGCCGTAAAGCCCGGATGGGTCGTCCAAAAGCTGCGCAGTCGTATCGTCGTGTCGGTGATCGAAGGAGTGATCTGT
>JACSRG010000384.1 GCA_014879865.1 Anaerolinea sp. | reverse complement strand
CGCCACCGTCACCAGCGCGGCTTTGGACTGCGGCACGATGATATACAGGAAGGTTTGCAGCGGATTCGCCCCATCGACGCGCGCGGCTTCGTCCATCTCGATGGGGATCGTCAGGAAGTATTGACGGAGTAGAAACACGTTATACGCCCCGGCGAAAAAATGCGGAACGACCAGCGGCAGGATCGTGCCTGTCCAACCAAGATTCTGATATAGGATGAACAGCGGGATCAGCGTCACCTGCCCCGGCAGGATCATCGTGCTGAGCAGCACGAAAAACATGATATTCGCGCCGGGGACGCGATAGCGCGAGAACCCGTAAGCGACCATCGCGCTGGAAATGACTACGCCCACGCCGCCGATCAATGCGACCGCGAGCGTATTGCGCAGCGCCAGCGGCAGGTTCATCGTCTGCGCGGCTTCGACGAACGTCTCCGGGTGGGGATCGAGGTACACAGCGGGATCGAGTGTCGCCGCCCGCTGGGGCGTGGTGATCGTGCCCGCGTCAGGGTCTGCCGGGTCGAGCAAAACCGAACCGGAGCGCGATGACGAGATCAATGCCAGCTTGCGTGTCACCCCCTCGATTTCGACGTTGTAGACGAGCAGGCGTTCGCCGTTATACATGAAGATTTCTTGCGTCATCGGCAGAATTTCGCCGTTGCCCAACTGCGACTCTGATTTGAGCGAGTAGCTGGCGACGAACCCAATCGGCAGCAGGTACGCCAGTGAGAGGATGCTCACCAAGCCGAGCAGCGCGCCCACCAGCACAAAGTTTTGCAGGTTCAAGGTATTGGATCGGCGCGGCGCGGCGTTCAAACTGAACACGCTGCTGCGCCGGAGCGATAAATCAGACATTTTCACGCCTTTCGACTAGCGTTCACGCCCGCCGGCGTAAAATACCCACTGACCGGACGTTTTGAAGACGATCAGCGTGATGCCGACGACGATCACCAGCAAAATCCACGCCAGCGCGGAAGCGTAGCCCATATCGAGATAGCTGAACGCCTGACGGTAGAGGTTCATGTTGTAGAAGTAGGCGCTGTAGTCGTTGCCGCCCGTCGGACCGAACAGGATGTACGACATGCCGAAATACTGGAACGTGCCGATCAAGCCCATGATCAGATTGAAGAAGATCACCGGCGAGATCATTGGCAGGGTGATGCGGGCGAAGCGGATGAACAAACTCGCGCCATCGACTTTGGCGGCTTCGTAGAGTTCGGTCGGGACACCTTGAAACGCCGCCAGATACAGGATCATGCCGCCGCCGACGCCCCATAAGCTGATAATCACCAGCGTGGGGAGCGCCAACTCGGGCGTATTCAACCAATTGAGTGGCTGAAACCCGATGCTCTCCAGAATTGAATTTAGCCAGCCGTCTCGGTTCAAAAAGTAGATGAAGATAACGGCAGTCGCCACGCCGGGCAGCACGGACGGCAGATAGAAGATTGTGCGGAACAGGCGAATGCCGGGAATTTTCTGATTCATCAGGACGGCGAACAACAGCCCGGCGATCATGCCAATCGGCAGCGCCAGCGCCGCATACGAGATCGTCACCGACAGCGATTTCCAGAAGATCGGGTCGCGCGCCCCGATGGCATAACCACCGATTTCAGCAATCAGATCATAGCCGCGTGTCAGCGCCTCTTGAGGCGCTTGACCGTCTGCGTAAGGACGAGCTTCCAGACCGAGCGCACGGCTGTAATTGTCGATGCCGATCCAGTTGTAGGCTGTCCCGTCGGGGCTGTAATTGGTGAAGGATAGAAACAGCGATGCCACCATCGGGAACAGTGAAAAACACAGGAAACCGATGATCCACGGCGAGAGGAAGAAGTAGCCCCAACGGATTTCTCGCTGACGAATGGTGAGGGTGCGGGCGGGAGAAAGCGCGATCATAGTACACATACTCCGGTCTAAACGATACTGACTGGGGCAGACAGCCCACAGCCAGTATCGCTCAAGTTGATGCTAGGTTACGAACTTGGGGTCGGAGTCGGCGGGAACTCGCCTTCGTAAATGCCCTGAATGGTTTCGTTCAGCGCGTTCAGTTCGGCTTCCACGTTGAATTCCGGTTCATCCTGCAAGCGGCGGAAGAAGCGGTTAATCGCATCGTTCGCCTGTGCCTGATTCGGCAGGGCTGCCTGCGCGCTCGGCTGATCCGGGTACGCCAGTCCGCCGTAAACCACATCGAGATTCAGGTTGGCAAAGCGCGACGTGATGTTGGTTTCCCAGCTTGCGCGGGCGGTGCTGCGGGCGGGGACACAGCCGAAGATGCTGCACATGTTGGCATCGGCAGACAGCAGATACTTCATCACCTGCCATGCTTCTTCGGGGTGCTGCGTGGCTGCCGTCATGACGTAAGTGTCCGCGTCGAGCGGCGACACGATCTGTTCGCCGTTCGTGCCGGGGACGGCGGGCGACGGGTAGACGTTCCAGTTGAAGCGCAGCGCGCTGTCGGAATTGTCGGCGTAGGTGCAGCAGGTATACCACACGTTCGCCGTCCACATGCCGATCTTGCCCGATTCAAACGGCGTCGTGCCTGCCGCCTGCACGACGGCGCTTTGTGCCGCATAGGTCGAGGTGAAATCGACGAACAGGCGATCATGCACCCACGTATAAGCATTCAGGAAGCCGGGTTGGTTGAACGTCGCCGTCATGCCGTCCGCTGCCACGCCGGAGTCCTGCGCGCCGAACGCCATCGCCAGCTTGCGACCGTTACCATACCACCACGCTGCCCAACCCGCCGTATCCGGGTTTTCAGCATCAAAACCTTCTTCGTCGGCGTAGACGCCGTTCGCGTCGTAGGTGATTTGACGCATAACTTCCGCGACCGTGTCCCAGTCCCATGGCATTTCTTCGCCATCACGATTGACGTACGGCGCGCCCCATTCGGTCGGCGGCAGCGGCACTTCGGCGGCGGCAAAAATGTCTTCATTCACGAACATCACGGTGGGGAACACGCCGAGCGGCAGCGAATAGTTGACGCCGCCCGCGCCTTCGTACAGATTGACAATTGCCGGATCGAAGTCGTCCAGCGCGAGTTCGGCGGCATCGCGTTCGATGAGGTCTGCCACGCTGCGCCAGAGCTGCGCGTTCTGGTAAATGCCTTCGATGCCGACCGGACCGACGATGTCCGGCGCGTTGCCGCCTGCGATCTGCGTCAGCAGCACGTCGCGCGCCTGACCGGGGTTGTACACGTCAAATACGATCTGAATATCGGGATGCTCGGCGTTCCATGCCTCGGCGAGTGCCTGCTGCGCCGCGACTTCGTTTTCACCCGTGCCACCACCCAACCCGACGAAAATCCGAATGGTCACAGGTTCCTGAGCAAAGGCAACGCTGCTGATCAGCATGAACACCGCGCACAGCAGAAGAATACGTACTGCATTCTTGAACATCTTGAAAAACTCCTTAAATCCACGAAATAGGCTGCAAGTTGAATCGCTTTCGCAAAAAGATCGACTTACTCGACTGGGTTCACCTCCTGTTCGGGCGGCGTTCCAACAAACACGCCTCGTCCATACGTGCCGATGTAAACCCGCCCGTAAACTCGTCCGTCGCCTTCCATGCACGAGGTAAATGCTCCCATGCGAATAGGCGAAACGTCGATCTGCGTCCAATGGGCGTGCGCAGGATGCGCGGTGAGGTCATCGCTGCGGAAGACTCCGGCGATTCCTCTCACCGTTCCATACATATAGAATGCCGGGGCATTGTTCCCTTTCGCGGGAACTCCGAAGCCGAAGACCACCGCCTGTGTCACGTCTTCTACAGCGGTGAACGTCACCCCGCCGTCGCGTGACAGCCACAAGCCCGCATCATCAAGACTGAGCCACAGTTCGCCCTCAGCATGTGGCGCGGCTTTCAGGTGAACGCTCCGATCCGTCCCCATCGACGGAAGCCCCCAGCGGGTATCCGGTTCGATGCGTGGAAGCTGTGCGGGGGTTAGCGTGAACGTGTCTGCGCCATCATCGCTGCGGTAGAGGCTTCCGGCGTGGTAGAGGTAGAAGCAGTTCGGGTTCACGCGGTCGGCTGCCAACGGAGAATGATTCTGCCACACGCTGATCAAGCAGCGTTCTGGTGTTCCCTGTGCGGCGCGCCATGAAGTGCCTCGATCCACCGAAGTGAACAAGCCGCCGTTCACGGGCAACCATACGATTCGCTGACCGTCAGCGGAAACGGCGATCTTGCCGCTGTGCGCGGGCTTACCGCCCACGAAAGGCGAAGCCGTAAATGGCGTCCATGTGATCCCCTCATCGAGCGAGTACGCGCCGTAGTGCGGCACGGTTTGATCCCATGTTTCGCCCACCCGCACCACAAACTGCGGATGCGCTGGTGCAAAGTCGAGTCCGCTGGTGTTGCGTAAGCGCGGTTCGCCGTGAATGCGCGGCGGGTAGCGATCCAGATCGGTATGGCGAAAGCCGTCCATATCCGCCAGCGCCGTCAGCAAGACCGCGTCGCCCGCAGCGGGGGAGCGCAGTTCAAACGCAAAGACTTCTTCGATGCCGTGCGGCGCGGCAGTCCAGCGCGACGACTCGCCACGCTCAACGGCGTAGATGTCATCACAGCGCCACGCCGACCAACCATCGACCAGCCAGCAGACCGAGCCGTTCAGCAGCACGGTCGAAGTGAGTGCAAAACTGGAAAACCGGTATTCCGGCTGATGGCACACAATTTCATCGAACCACGGCAGCGGGCGCATATCGACCTGTGCCGCCGCGCCGATTTCGGGATGCCACGTCGTGCCGCCGTCCGTTGAACGAAACAAGCGGCATTGACCGATGCAGTATTCGGAAACCATCAGCGTCTCTGGTTGCTGTGGATCGGTGCTCAAGCCAACGTAATTCACGTTGGACTGCGGGGTGATGTCGTGCCATGCGCCCGCGCTGTATTTCTTCACGCTGCCGTTGGGCTGCGTCCAGTTCGACTGGCAGGTGACATAGAGAACCCCTTTCGTCGTTACTGCGCCGCGCATCGGGCTTTGTGCCGCGTCCCATCCGGGCAGGGAGCGCCACGTATCGCCGCCGTCATCGCTGCGATACGCGCCTGTTCCCTCAACGGGCAGCCCGCCCGATGTGTCCCCGCTCACGCCGACGTAGATGACACGGCAGCGCCCCTCAGCGGTTCGCCCGCCGTTCGGGTCAAACAGGACGAACGCTAAGCCCGCGCCCGTACCCTGCTCATAGGAGGGATGAAAAACGTTAGTGCCGTTGGTCGGAAAATCGACCATGTGCCACTGCTGCCCGCCGTCGCCGCTGCGCCATAAGCCGTTTTGATGCGAGGCAAAGTAGAGGACGCGGCTGTCATGCGGATCGACTGCCAGTCGTTCGCCGCACCACCGGCTGTTCGGGTCGGCAAAGTTCGCCGCCATCGTGAAGGGGACAGGGACGGCACGCCAGCTTCCCTGCGCGCCAAACTGATCGGAGATCAGGATCGCCTGATCGTCCAGCCACGGATAAGCACCGGCCGCGATATACAGTTTTGCCGGGTCGTTCGGGTCAAGCGCCAGACTTTCGACGCCGTACCAGTTGGCGTGTTCACGCGGTATCCAGTCGAGCACCTGCTGCCACTGCGAACCCGTCCAGCGATACGCCCCCCCGACATCCGTCCGGATGTAGAGCACATCGGGGTCGGCAGGGTGGGCGACGATTCCTGTGATGCGCCCGCCGGAACCGATGGCGACATTCTGCCAGTGGTAAGGCTGTTGGGTTAACGTGGAGGTCGGCTCAAACTGTGAACGGGCGTGCATGAAACTCTATTCCCTGAAGCGCAATCAAATCTTGTTCTCAGAATAGATCGAAGCAGCGGGGAAGGACTGAGCATTTGTGACTTCGATCTGATGCGTTGTGACTTCAGTCGATGTTCGACACGAAGTCACGGGCGATCAGCAGGAAGATGCTCGCCGTCCACGAATACGCTTTGTCCCGCAGCGGCATTCCCGTCTTGGCGTCGAAGTTTTCCGCCATACCGGAACGCGCCACCGCAGCGCAAAAGCGGCGGGCAATCGTCCGCGCCAATTCGGTTTCGCCCAAATCGCGCAGCCCATCGAGGATGAGCAGAATCGGCGCGCCCCAGACCGCGCCGCGCCAGTAACCATCGTCGCGGTAAAGCAGGCTGTCTAGCGGTTCGGACGCTAATCCGTGCGGCGTGAGCAGTTCACCTTCCCGGCGGAGGCGCTCGATCAGTGGACGTGAGACGGATGACGGCAGACGCGAGCCCAAGATCAGCGGCAGATACAGCATCAAACTCGGCGACTCGACTCGCTGCATTTGCCCATAATCGAGCCGCCACGCGCCAAAATGATCGTCGTGCCAGAAGTGCGCGATCATCCGGGTGAGCAGGTCGGCGGACTGCTGCCGCCAGCGGTTCGTCGCGTCAGCGTCGCCAAGCCGTGCCGCAAGCTCGGCGAGGGTTTCCAGTTGCAGCACGAGAAAGGCGCATACATCCGGGCTTTCGACCGGGACGCCGCCGTGAAAGACCGTGCCGTTGTCCCATCCGGAATCGTTGCCGTGATGATATTCGGGAAATCCATTGCCGTTGGCGTCCCGGTGCTCAAACCAGAAGCGCGTCCAGCGGGCGAGCGGCGCATAGATGTGCGCTAACCGTTCCGGCGTCACACACGCGGGCGACTGCATCAACTGGCGCAGCGTCCACCCGTGAATCGGTGGTTTGACGAACGACCACGTGACGTGGTGATCATTCACGCAGTCGGGCAGTGCGCCGAACGTATCCTGATGATCGAATACCGTCATGAATTGATCCCATGCGAGATCGGGATACGCGTTCGCCAGCGCCAGCGCGTTGAAGCAGTGATCCCAACTCCACACGCTCGCCATCCAACTTTTCGACATCAGCAGCGTCTGGCGTGTAATCTTCCCGTGGGGATTGACGGCGCATGACCACAATACGTAAGCGGCGAGTTCGCGCGTGGGCGCATATTCCGGCGGCACGGCGGGAAGGGAATGTGTCCAGCAGTCGAACGCGGAGTGTGCTTGAGCGGCACACCCCGTAAACGAATCGCTTACCGGGCGCGCCGACCACACACTGTCGAAGGGATCGATCACCAGATCGAATTCTCCGGCATTCGGCGTGCAGTCGAACACCAGTTGGTCGGCGCGGCGTTCGTTCCAGCTTGATGCCAGCGCGCAGTCACCGGTTAGCGCTGTGACCATCACCTTGATCTGCGGTGCGAACACGTCAAACTGCCAGCGATTCGGCGTGTGCTGCCATCCGTGCGAGAAATAATCGGTTGTCCATGTCAGCCGCACGCCGACTTTTTCGCCGTGAATGCGTATCTGATCGGCGGCGGAGAAGCAGATTTCCACCGTTCCACCCTCCGCGATCAAGCGCAGACGGTGCGGCACGCCTGCAAGACGGAAAGGGACTATCTGTCCGTCTTGCAGCATTTCTATGCGGCAGAGCGCATCGTTTTCAGCGTAACGCGCGTTCCCATGTACGGAACGGAGCATCAGCGCGCCATCGCGCAGTGAAAACGCGAAATACGATCCAAAGGTGCTGAAAGGAACTGAGCCGAGATCAAGCATGATGAATTAGCCCTATTGCAGCACCAGCACGGCGCGTGGTCGAAGCGTGATCGAGCCGTTGTAGACCGTACCGCTGAGGAGATCGCGCAGCGATGACTTCAGTCCCGTCAGGAGGTGACTTTCTCCGCTGTGGTTGATGAGAAAATGGAGCGGCGATTGAGCGTCTTTACGATGCAGACACCACTCGATTTCAGCGGGAAGCGCATCGACTAGGCGATCGTCGGGCAAACCAGCGCCCGCCCATGCCGCGAGTTGATCCATCAGCGCCGCGTCCAGCCATGCGCCGATCACCGTGATGTGACCACTGCCTACCGCGCGCGTCACTGCCGCCGAATGTCCGTCCAACCATCCCCCCGCATCCTGATAACGCAGCAACACGTCCACGTCATAAGCGGTTGGTTCGATCCATTCCCCCCAAATTTGCGCGCCGCCGCTCCCCAACGACCCCGTGACACGTACCGGGGCTTCCAGCGCGTAAAAATCTTCCACCCGCGCGCCCGCCAGCGCTTGCAGCCCTCCCGGTTGCCGCTGTGGAAGCAGTGCGCCGTCCTCGCTTTTCATCCCGCTGCGCGCCCCAAGTATCAGGTGTCCGCCATTCTCGACGTAGTGATTGAGGTGATTGACCAGTTCGGGCGACTGCAAATGCAGGTGCGGCGCAAGCACCAGCGGATACGCGCTCAAATCGGTGAGCGGATGGATAACGTCAACCGCGCCGTAGCGCCGCTGAAATGGCATGTAATAGCTTTGCAGATGCCCCCAAGGATCGAAATCGACGTGGTGGCGCTGATAGTTGATTGCCCAGTGATTTTCGACGGCGAACAGCAGCGCGCAGCGTGCTGGTAAACGTTCCCCTGTGATGATGGGCGCAAGCGTCGCAAATTCACCGCCTGTGCGTCCGGCTTCGGCGTAGTGGGGACGCGGTGTGCCATCCTGAGCGATCAGCGTCCCGTGATACTGCTCCTGATTGTTAGGCGCGCTCCGCCACTGCCAGTAGAGGACAGCTTCCGCACCGTGCGCGACCGCGTGCCATGCCATTCCCCGCATTTCGCCGGGGGCAAGCGCGTTGTTGATGCGCGCCCAGTTGACCGTCCCCGGTTGCGTTTCCATCACCCAATGGGCGCTTCCTGTATGCCCGCGCATCAGGTCATGCATCATGCCGTTTGCCAATTGATTCAAATGTCCTTGCCCGACATAGTTATCCCACGCAGCGAAGTCCAGTTCTTGCGCCACCACCCGCTGATCGAATGCTTCAAAGAAGCCGAAAAAGTTGTGCGTGATCCACTGATGGGCGGCGGCATGACGGCGAATCGCGGCGATCTGGTGGTGTTGATAGTCACGGTAAACCTCGCTGAAGAAGCGGCGTACTTCCAGCATCAGCGCGGGGTGGTGAATGCCGGGATAACCATTACTCGCCCCCCAAACCGGATAGCCCGGCAGCGGAATCTGCGCCCAATCGGAATATTCCTGACTCCAGTAGGTAGTTGACCAGCGCGTGTTCAGAGCGTCCAGCGTGCGATATTTCTCGCGCAGCCATGTTTGAAATTGCGAACGCGCCTCAGCATCAAACGAGAGGCTGTGATATTCATTGTCGATCTGCCAACCGATCACATTGGGGTGCTGCCCGAACCGTGCCGCCAATTGCTCGGCGATGCGCGCCGCGAATTGGCGATAGGTTGGATTGGTCGGGGAGTAGTGCGCCCGCGCACCGTGTGTCGCCTTTAGCCCATCGGCGCGGGTCGCCAGCGTTTCGGGGTACTGCTGCGTGAGCCACGCGGGCGGCGCGGCGCTCGGCGTGCCGATCACCACACGGAGAGCGTGCGCCTGCGCCAGATTAACCGCCCGTTCCAGCCAATCGAATTCAAAGACGCCTTCACGCGGTTCAAGGCGACTCCACGCGAATTCAGCAACGCGCACCACGTTCATATGGGCGGCGCGCATCAAAGCGAGATCGATTGACCAGCGCGCCTCGTCCCAATGTTCGGGATACCATGCCGTGCCGAAATGGATTGTCATGCTAAAGACCTTTGTATAGACGGGCATCCCCGTTCATCAATGACTTGTTCAGAGTGTTCGGCTTGTTTTCGGTTTGCAGCCACTCGAAAAAAGCCGCCCGTTCGATGACCAGTCCATAAGCGACATGACCGATATGTTCCGATACGGATGCGCAAATGACTTCAAGGTCGAGCGGTGATGTCGGCATCTGCTGTACGTCCAACCCGGTGCGTTCTAACGTATCGAACGTCGTGATCAAACGGATGCTGCCCGCGACGACGCGCAGGATCAACGATGCCCATGCTTGACCCTGCTCGAAGATGCCCAACACGAGAGTCATGCCGTCCGGGATGGAGCAAAGCCATGCGTGCATCTGCCCCACCTCAAGGTGATTCCAAGCGGCGGGTTTCGGTGGGAAGTAACACAACCCGTGCGGATCGGCGTCCGCTTGTGTCCACAAGGCGCTGTAGAATTCGAGGATCGGCAGCGCGCGCCAGTTTAACCGCTCGACCGCGCGCGAAAACGCGGCGAGCGCATGCACTTCAAAGATCTGCACCCGGTCAATGTTCGCCGTTGACTCGTAAAGCTCACGCGCTGCGAGGGGCGGAGATACGATTCGTTCAGGCACATGAGCTTCAACCACCGGATCGTGCGCGAAACCACAATCAATGCGCCGCCGCTTGAACGACGACCGCACGCTCAACGCGCCCATGAAGGCATACGGAAGCGTCGTACAGGCTTCGACCCACCGCCCTAACTCGTAGTTGTACAGCACCAGTACCGAGGCAGTTTTCGTGGTGTTGAGCAGATCGGTTTCACGAATGAGGCGGCTCAACCGGATGTGAAAATCAGCGTAGCCGGGGCGCAGACGGTTATCCCGCGCAATCGGGCTGCCCTGCCAGCGGTCGCGCTCCACCAGCATGTAATAGTTGATGGCTTGCAAGCCGTGCATCAACCCGCACAGCGCGAAAAACTCGTGTTCTTGACGATTTCTCCCATGATGACATTTTCAACCGAAAGCACCTTGCGTCCCCGTGGCCTTTTCTCGCCCGGATGCTTGCGCTCGATTTCAAGATGGCGACCGACCATTAGACGCACGACTTCAGCGCGGTTCAGCCTGGAAGTTGGTTCCGTTGCAATGAGGCGGCCATCGCGCAGCACCGAGATCCGGTCGGCGACTTCCAGTGCTTCCTCGATTGCGTGGGAAATAAAGATGATCGCGACCTGCTGCCGCTTCAGCTTGCCAACCAGCGTGAAAAAGTGCTGTTTTTCCTCCGGTGTAAGCGTGGCCGTCGGTTCGTCGAAGATAATGACGGCTGCTTTGTTGAAGACCGCGCGCGCGATTTCCACCATTTGCTTCTGGGCTGCGCTGAGCCGCGCAACCGGGGCACGAGGATCGACATGGAAGCCCAGGGATTGCAGAATCTGCTGAGCTTGGATGTATATGTGGCGAAGTTCGATGAACGTCGTTTCCTTACCAAGGAAGATGTTCTGCGCGACGGTCATCGTCGGAACCAGGCTGGTTTCCTGGAACACCATCGTGATACCAGCTGCAAGCGCCTGCCCTGGCGTGTTGAAGCTCACAGGCCTGCCCTGGAACTGGATCTCGCCCTTGGTCAAGGTGACGACACCGGCCAGCGCTTTGCAAAGTGTGGACTTGCCTGCGCCATTTTCACCCAGAAGGGC
>JACSRG010000042.1 GCA_014879865.1 Anaerolinea sp. | reverse complement strand
TGACCGGCCAATCGCGCACGATTTCAACCACCCGTGCATCGTCGCGTGGGTGACGTCTGGTGGAGGGCATGAGCTACATGGTCGCGCTGTCTGCGCTCACCGCACGTCACGCGAATTGGCCGGTCACCGAACACAGTCATTGTCGGGAGCGACGAGATTTCCTAAGTCTCGCGCCGTTCTCTGCTGTCAACACAGAAGCAAATCCCTATCACCCCACACGCTTTTCAGCAAGCTGACGAAAGTTTGACAGGATCATGTTTTCGAATTACATTCTCTAGAGAACTAGTTTTATAGAGGCTTTCAGGTGGCTTCAGGAACGGTTCCCCCACTTTCCCTCGAATCTCTTCAGATTAATCGCGCCAGTCCGGTGCCGATTTATCACCAAATCATGGATGGGCTGACCCGGCAGATTCGTTCGGGCGAGCTGAGCCCCGGCCAGCTGCTCCCCTCGGAAACCGAACTTTCGCGCAGCCTGGGCATCAGCCCGATGACCGCTCGTCAGGCAATGAACGGGCTGGTGTCTCAGGGCCTGATTCGCCGCCAGCGCGGCGTTGGCTCGTTCGTATTGCCCCGCCGCATGGATCACCCGCTCGAGCGCATGGTCGGCTTCACTGAAGACATGCACGCGCGCGGCCTGCAACCCACCTCGCACATCCTGTGCGTTGCGCAAGCGAATCCCCCCAAGGAAGTCCTCGATCGCCTGCCGTTCGATGCCGACGCGACGATGTTGCAGATTCGCCGCGTGCGGCTGGCCAACGACCAGCCCGTAGGCGTGCATGACGCCTACCTTCTCGGTGTGTCCTTCACTCGCGCCGACCTCGAACGCGTGGGTTCACTGTACGCTCTGCTCGCTGAGGAAGGTATTCAACTGGCCGACTGCGAGGAGACGATTGACGCGGTATCGGCCGATAAGGAGCTGGCCGGGCTGCTCGGCGTGCCGATTGGCGCGCCGCTTCTGCGCGCTATGCGCTACTCATGGCGCGATGATGGCGAATTTGTGGAGTACGTGGTTGCGCTTTATCGCGCCGACCTCTACCAGTATCGAATCCGCTTGACGCGGACCTAGCCTGCACTTCAGAGAGAGGAGCGTACGTATCTCGCACCGGTACACCTATATCACAGCGATCGGGCCCGGAAAGTCTATTGAGGAGAATGGCTCATGAGTGTGAAAGTCCTTCGCGTCATCCTTGCCTTTACGTTGGTGCTATGCCTCGGGGCATCGCTTGTTCAGGGTCAGGACAGCGACAAACGGGTAGCTCTCATCATCGCCCAGGGCGGCCTTGGCGACCGCTCGTACAACGACTCCGCGTTCGCCGGTCTCACCAAGGCCGCTGCGGACTATGGCGTGCAGGTGGTGCCGATTGAATCGCCGGATCCGGTTGGTGAAGGCGAGCAGCTTTTGCGTACCGCCGCCGAAGCTGGTTTCGACCTCGTCATCACCCTCGAATACAGCCACTTCGACCCGCTGGCCCGCGTCGCCCCGGATTACCCGGATACCTTGTTCTCCATCGTCAACATCGTTGTGGACGGACCGAACGTTGTCTCGATCATGTTTGACGAGCATACCGGCTCGTATCTGGCGGGCGCGCTGGCGGAAATGGTCACCACCGACCCCACCATCGAGCAGGTCAACCCGACCAACGCACAGGCGCTCCGCGAAAAGCTCCAGACCGCCCACGCGCTGATCGCCCGCGACGATGTGGTGATCGACAAAGCACTGCTCGACTGTGCCCCCATCCTGCGCGTGATCGGGCGTGTCGGCGCAAGCCTCAGCGGCATCGACGTCGAAACCGCCACCACGCGCGGCATCATCGTCATGAACACCCCCGGCGTCAACGCGGTCGCGGCGGGCGAGCTGACGATTACGCT
>JACSRG010000691.1 GCA_014879865.1 Anaerolinea sp. | reverse complement strand
CCTGCCACGTCGTCGTCGATGTGTTCGAGGATTTCCGAGAGGATCACGGCGTCGAAGGTGTTATCCGGGTACGGCAGCGCGTAGATATTTGCGTTCGTCAAGCTGAGGTTGGGCAAATGACCGACATTGCGCTGCGCCTTCGCCAGCACGTCGAATTCCAGTTCCCCACCAACCAGACGGCACTGGCTGACATAGCGGATCATGTTGAGGTAGAAGCCGCGTCCGCACGGCATGTCGAGAATCACGTCGCCGTCGGCGGGCATGACCCAATCGAAGATCGTTTGTACGCGCTTCTTGAACGCCATGTCCGCCTCGTTGCGCGTCATGCGTGCAATCACGGCAGGATCAATCGGGACGCGCCCGGTTTCACGGCGCGCGTTACTTGGCTGCGCGCTTATGGGCGTAGGCACGGAAGTAGCTTTCATAGCGATCTACCGTCTCTTTGAATGAAAACACATCTTCGATAAAACGGCGCGGCTTGCGGTACTTTTCCGGTTCGTTCAGCACATCCACCAGCGCCTGACCAATCGAGCGATAATCTCCAACTTTGGCGAGCTTACCCATCCCCGTCTCTGTGACCGGGACGCGCCCGCCGGGCGTATCCGTCATGACCACCGGCGCGCCGCACAGCATCGCCTCGACCTGCACAAGCGCGAAGCATTCGGTATCGCTGGTCAGGGCGAAAACATCGAGCGAGCCGAGAAAGTCGGCGATTTCCTGCTCATCGGTTTTGACGCCCAAGAAGATCAACTGATCTTTGTACTGTTCTACCAGCGGCTGCTGCTTTTCCCACGTATCTTCATATGGGACTTTCGTCTGCCCCATAAAGACGAGGCGCGCGTTCGGGTACGTCTGGTTGATGACCTCCAGCGCCTTGATCAGCAAGTCCGGGCGCTTTTCTTCGACGAATCGCCCCAGATACCCGATGATCGGACCGCCGTCTTTCGACCACTCCGCCCGATTCCGGCGCACGGCTTCAGGATTCGGGGTCGGCATCTGGATCGGCGGAAAGTTCACGGAAACTTTATCGGAAAATGGACGCAAATAATAGGAATTGTCCGCGTAATCTTGGCTGTAGCCGATCAGCTTGGGCGACAGCGTGGCGGCGACCCGGTACATCAGGAACATCGTGCCCTGAATGAAGCGGTTGACCAAACCTTTGGGCAGAATCAGATCGCCGTGATGCACGATCACGACCTTGCGCCGTGCTATGAGCGCGATCAAAGCGGTCAGCGCTGTTTCGAGCATCGGCGTGTGGATGTTGACCACGTCATGTTCCCGCATGAGCTTGTACGCCGCCCACGGATACGCCGGCATGATCATCCCCCGGCTCATGTGGATGGGTGCCCACAGACGCACGATCCGCACGCCTTGATGCGTCAGCTTATCATCGCGCGGAAGTTCGTTACTGTAGCGCGCCGTCAGCACGGTGACTTCATGTCCCCGCCGCACCAACTCCTCAGCCACGCGCTGCACATGAATCGTCAGCCCGGTGCGGTGAGGAAAATAATACAGCAGGCTAATCAGAATCTTGAGTTTTTCGCCGTTCATGTCCTATCCCAGTGGACGCATTTCGCGCACGCCCTGCGAAAGCTGCTGGAGCGAAACGCCTTCTTGTATAAAGCCGATGACACCCATGCTTGCGTTGACCAGCAGATTCACCGCATGGACGGCGACGGCAAACGCGCTGGCAACCGCGACCGGATCGCCGTAATTCATAGCACGCAGCGCCAGCAAGATCGAGAGTTCGTATGTCCCCAGATTGCCGATGACCGCAGGAACGGCAACCGCCAGTGAAGCCATCGCCGTAAACAGGAGTGTTGCACCCCAATGCGGTTGGTCGAAAAAAGCGTACATCAACACGTAGCCCGACAGCACCGAACAAACCCAACTCACGACATCGTAAAACGCGACCTGCGCAAACAACCGCCAGTTCGTCAGCGGTTTCAACCCATCTAGGAAATTTCGCAGCACAGCTACCAGATCGATGCGCAGCGGGAAGCGCTTGGCGATCCGCGCGAACACGCGCAGAACGCGCTCTTCTTGGCTGGACATCGCCACCAATACCAGAAACCCCACGATAGACAGCGGCGCGAGGATCAGCGCGGTCTGGCGCAGTTCGTCGGGCAGATTCCCCTGCGAGACGGCAAGCAGCGTAATCACGAGGATCGAGATCAAGTCGAGCAGGCGCTCGACGATGATCGTGCTGGCAGACTTGAAGAGCGGCACGGGGGGTTCTGAACGCGTAGCGAGGTAAGCTTTCGCCAGTTCGCCCGCGCGAAACGGGATCAGCCCGTTGATCAAATACGCCACGTTGTTGATGCTGAATGCCCGCCAAAACGGCAGTCCGTCGCTCAAGAGAGCTTTCCAGCGTGCACCGCGCGCGAACAAACCGAGGGCGATGATCGCGGCGCTGAACGCAACGTATTCATAGCGCGCGCTGGTGAGCGCCTGACCGATCAAGCCAATATCGTTGTCCCGAAGCTGCGAAATGATCAGGTAGAGCGCGGCAAGGCTGACGACCGCACCTAACACGATAATACGCACGTATCTGGTCAAAACGCTAACCTTACCCTACGTTCCCTGTCGCGACATGAAGGGGCATTATAGCATGAACCCGCTTTTACGATAGGACGCGACCTTGACAATGCTCAGGGGAAGGCTTAAAATTCCGTTCAAGATGCGGGTTTAGCTCAGTTGGTAGAGCGTTTGCTTCCCAAGCAAAATGTCGTGAGTTCGAGTCTCATAACCCGCTCTCCCTACAAACGCTCATCAGGATGAGCGTTTTCGTTGTCAATCAGGAGACGCTTATCTTGTCTGATAATTACACTTTAGATGCGCAGGCGCGAACCCTTACCGGGAAGAAAGTCAGCCAACTGCGCAATGTCGGTCTGGTTCCGGCGGTCGTTTACGGGGCGAATTTCACGCCCGTGCATGTGCAGATTCCTTATCGTCCGCTCGAAGTTGCGCTGATGAAAGCTGGCGGCACGCACCTCATCACGCTGAACGTGGATGGTAACCCGCAAGTTGTCATCGCCCGCGACGTGCAGCGCGACATTCTTCGGGGCAGCATTACCCACGTCGATTTCCTCGCCGTCTCGGCGGACACCAAGATCAAGACGGAAGTGCCTGTCCGTTTCGTCAACGAAAGCCCTGCCGTCAATATGCGTTTGGGCGTGCTGACGACGCTGACTCCGTCCATCGAAATCGAAACGCTGTCGACCAACCTGCTCGACTCCATCGAGATTGATCTTTCGTCGCTGAAAGCCACTGGCGATGCGATCCACGTTCGCGACCTGAATCTGGGCGGCAAGGTGAACGTGCTGACCGACCCCGATACGGTGATCGTCCGCGTCCAAGCGCTGGCAGCCGAGGTCGAGGAAACCGAATCCGACGAGACCACTTCGGCGGAACCGGAAGTCATTCAGAAGGGCAAGATCGAAGAAGACGAGGAATAAACCTCCTCTGGACGCAAAAGCAAACGGGCGACCCTGTGTGGGATCGCCCGTTTTTGTTTTCGTGAGTTCCGCGCCTAGCCGATGGCTTCGTAGCCTTCGCCGCCATCGCCGTTCACTGCGCCTTCGGTCAAGTCTTCGGGCAGTCCCTCCGCCATCGCCTCGACCGCCCCATCCATGATCGCCATGCCGATCAGCGTATCATCGCCGCTTAAGCCCATCAGCTTGACGCCCTGTGTGTTGCGCCCGGTCTCGCGGATTTCGTCCAACCGCGTGCGCAGCACGACGTTGTAACGGGTCATCAGCAGAATGTCGTCTTTCTCGTTGATACAGCGCATCCCGACGACCGGACCTGTTTTCTCGTTACGCGACAGGGTGCGAATGCCCAAGCCATAGCGCGACTGGACGCGATACTCATCGACCAACGTGCGCTTGCCGTAGCCGTAGCGTGTCACGATCAAGACATGCGTGCTGGTGTCGCTGACGACATCCATCCCGGCGACCACATCGTTGCCGACCAAACGGATCGAGTTCACGCCAGCAGCACCGCGTCCCATTACGCGAACCTCACCCTCATGGAAGCGAATGCTCTGCCCGTCTTCGGTCACGAGGATGACATGCTGATCGCCGTTGGTGCATTTCGCGCAGTACAGACGGTCGTCATCATCCAGCGAAATCGCGATCAATCCGCTGGGGCGCACATCGGCGAAGTCGCCGAGATTCACGCGCTTGATGCGTCCCTGCTGCGTCGCCATGACGACTGCCCCGCCCTCGCTGAACGAACCGACGGGCAGCACGGCGGTGATGTGTTCGTCTGAAGTCAGCGCAAGGATGCTCGAAACATGTGTCCCCTTACTCGCGCGTGCGCCTTCGGGGATGTTATACGCCTTCTCGCTGTAGACTTTGCCCTTGTCGGTGAAGAACAGGATCGTATCCAGCGAACGCGAGGCGACGATCTGCTCCACGCCGTCTTCCTCTTTGGTCGTCATACCGGTGACGCCCTTGCCGCCGCGTCGCTGCGCGCGGTAGGCGCTCGACGGGACGCGCTTGATATACCCGTAGCGCGTGAGCAGGACGACGACTTCTTCTTCGCGCACCAGATCGGACTCGTTGAACTGCGTCGAAACGCCATAGACGACATCTGTGCGCCGCTCGTCGCCGTAAGTTTCCGCCAGTTCGTTGATGTCTTCGCGGATCAACCCCAAAATCTTACCGGGTGATACCAGTAGGTCTTCGAGGTAGGCAATGCGCGACATCACTTCGTTGAATTCCTGCTGGAGCTTCATCTGTTCCAGCGCGGCGAGGCGGCGAAGCTGCATTTCGAGGATGGCATTCGCCTGCGGTTCGCTCAAACCGAAGCGGCTGATCAAGCTGACACGCGCCGCGTCCGCATCTTCCGCCGACCGGATCGTCTGGATGATAGCGTCGAGGCTCGACAGCGCCTTGAGCAGTCCTTCGAGGATGTGCGCCCGTGCGCGCCGCTTTTCCAGTTCAAACTGCGACCGCCGCGTGATGACCTCGAAACGATGTTCGATGTAGATATGCAGCAAGCGCTTGAGGCTCAACGTGCGCGGTTCGCCGTTGACCAGCGCCAGCATTTGAATGCTGTACGTGCTCTGAAGCTGCGTGTACTTGTAGAGTTGATTCAGGACTTTTTTCGGCTGCGCGCCCGGCTTGAGTTCGACGACCAACCGCATTCCGTGCCGATCCGATTCATCACGCAGGTCGGCAATCGCAGTTAAGCGATCCTCGCGCACCAGCGACACGATCCGCTCAATGATCGACACTTTGCTGATCTGGTAAGGAATCTCGGTGATGACGATCCGGTGGCGATCCACCTTGCTCGGCTCGGTGAAGGCTTTCGCCCGCACCACGACGCGTCCGCGTCCGGTGGCGTAAGCTTCCTTGAGCTCGTCTTCGACCACCACCGCCGCCCCGGTCGGAAAATCCGGCGCATGAACGAACTGCATCAGGTCATCGACGGTAATGTCGTCAATCGCCTCATAGTGATCGATGATGTAGGAGATCGCAGCCGCCAATTCGCGCAGGTTGTGCGGCGGGATATTGGTCGCCATGCCGACGGCAATCCCGCTTGCGCCATTGAGCAGCATGTTGGGCAGTCGCGCCGGCAGGACGAGCGGTTCTTGCTGCGTACCATCGTAATTGTCGCCGAAATCGACCGTATTCATGTCGATATCGACGAGCAGTTCCTCGGCGAGCTTCGCGAGGCGCGCCTCGGTGTAACGCATCGCGGCGGGGCTGTCGCCGTCTACGCTGCCGAAATTGCCTTGACCATCGACGAGCGGATAGCGGAGTGAGAAGTTCTGCGCCATGCGCGCCATTGCGTCGTACACGGCGACATCACCGTGCGGGTGATACTTACCCAACACTTCCCCGACGATACGGGCGCTTTTCTTATACTGACTGCTAGAGCGGATGCCCATATCGTACATGGCGTACAAGATGCGCCGGTGCACCGGCTTCAACCCGTCGCGAGCGTCCGGCAAAGCGCGGGCAACGATAACGCTCATCGCGTAATCCATGAAGCTGCCGCGCATTTCCTCGTTGATGTTAATTGGGCGGATCGTCCCTATCGAGTCCATAGACATAATGCGCGCAGACCGCCGCGATTTTCAGGCGGAAAAAGCGCCTGCTCCTTCATTGAAAGATATACCAGTCTATCGATTATACCTCAGGTCAGTGAGAAACACCAGCATTTTATCGCCAGTATCTAGCTCAATAATAGACCAAATTTTCGGTTTGTAGTCTGCTTTCAAACGTGAGACAATGGAGCGACCCTTACCTAGTTGCAAAGTTAATCGCTTTTCAAAATTCTCTAGGAGCCAAGAGACATGAAAATTGTTCGCACCATCCTTTTGGTTGTGTTGATCTTGCTTGTACTCGTCGCTGTTGGCGGTTTCCTAGTCTTCAACGACACCACGCGCGGACCGATTCCGTTGACGAATGGGACATTGAACGTCACCGGATTGCAAGCAGAGGTCGAAGTGCTCCGGGATAGCTGGGGGATCCCTCATATCTACGCCAGCAGCGTCGATGACCTGTTCTTCGCGCAGGGTTTCACGCAGGCGCAAGACCGCTGGTGGCAGATGGAATTCGCGCGGCACACAGGCAGCGGCACGATCCAAGAACTGACAGGCAAAACCGCAAGCCTTGCCGGGACGGATGTGTTTATCCGCACAGTCGGCTGGCGGCAAGCTGCCGAACGCAACTACGCTGTATCGACTGATATGGAGCGGCGCGCCCTTCAAGCCTTCGCGGCAGGTGTCAACGCCTATATCGGCAGTCGCTCGACGGATGATCTTGCCTTCGAGTACCGTCTGCTCGGCTTGACCGGGGTCAACATCACGATTGAACCATGGACGCCGATAGACAGCTACGTGTGGAGCTTGGTCATGATGTGGGATTTGACCAGCACCTACAGCGAGGACATCGACCGTGCCCGGTTGATCGACGCCCTCGGTCAGGAAATGTTCGAGGATTACCACCCACCCTTCCCGTTCGACTCCAAGCCGACGATCTTGCAACCCGAAGACCTGCCGCTGACCGCCGAAAGCCTGACTCGCGCCTATCAGGGCAGCCTCAATGCGATGACTGTGCCGACCAGCGCCGAAGTCGCGGGCGGACTGCTGGCGAGCGATTGGGCATATTCGCCGCAAGACGGCATCGGCAGCAACAACTGGGTGACAACCGGCACGATGACGGCATCGGGCACGCCGCTGCTGGCAAACGACCCGCATCTCGGCATCCAAATGCCGTCGATCTGGTATGAAGTCGGGCTGCACTGCTACCCGGTGACTGCCGAATGTCCCTTCAACGTGGTTGGGTTCGCGCTGCCCGCCTCACCCGGCGTGATCATCGGGCACAACGACTACATCGGTTGGGGCGTGACGAACGTCGGCGCAGACGTGCAGGATGTCTACAGTCTGGAAATCAACCCGGACAACGAGCTTCAGTATCGTTGGAACGACGAATGGCGTGACATGACCGTGCGGGAAGAGACCATCCGCTACGGTGACGGCGGCGATCCGCTCGTGATACAGGTGCGCGAAACGCACTTAGGTCCGATCATCAACGACAACCGGATCAACCCGGAGACCGGCGAACCGCGCGGTTGGAACAATGAAGACCCGCTGGTGCTGCGTTGGACAGGGCTTGACACCGGCACGCTGTTCAAATCGGTGGTAATGCTGAACACCGCGCAGAACTGGGAACAGTTCCGCGAGGCGCTGCGCTATTGGAACGTCCCGGCGCAAAACTTCATTTTCGCGGATGTAGACGGCAATATCGGCTACCAGACCCCCGGCAGTATGCCCATCCGTCCCGGCGACCGTGATGGTCTCGTACCGACGCTGGCAACCTCGGACGCCGATGTATGGCAGGGCTACATCCCGTTCGATCTGCTCCCGCGCATCTACAACCCGGATCGCGATTGGATCGCCACCGCCAACCAAGCGGTCGTGCCGCTGGAATACTATGAGCAGTTGGCGCAAGAACTGGGCGACGAAAACTTCTACATGCTCAGCTATGACTGGTCATACGGCTATCGCGGGCAGCGCATCGTCGATCTACTGGAAACGCTCAAGCCGCATACCGCCAGTACTTACCAGCAGATTCACGGCGACGCGTTCAATATCAATGCGGAGGAAGTCGTCCCGTTCCTCGCCGGAATCCAATTCGACAGCCAGTCGGCAACCGAAGCGCGCGACTACCTCACCGCATGGGATTACTTCCAGCGCAGTGACAGCGGGCAGGCGGCACTGTTTGCCGTTTTCAGCGTCCATCTGCTCGACAACCTATTCAACGACCAGATGCCGGACTGGTATCATGCCAACACTGGCGATTTATTCCCCGCGAGTCGCCTGCTCAACGAGCCGGATAATATCTGGTGGGACGACGCAGCCACGACAAACGTGGTCGAAACACGCGACGATATCCTGAAGCGGTCATTCGAGGAAGCAGTCAGCGACTTGGTGGCGCGGCAGGGGAATAACCCGGCGGAATGGAGCTGGGGTGAACTGCACACGGCAACGTGGGTCAGCAATCCGCTCGGCTTGAGCGGAATCAGCGTCATCGAAGATATTGTCAATCGGGGTCCGTATGCGGTCAGCGGCGGCTACGAGATCGTCAACGCGACCGGTTGGGGTATCGACTATTCGAACGAGGGTGAAGACTCGCAAACCTACCGCGTGCGCGCTCTGCCTTCGATGCGCATGATCCTTGATCCGGCGAACTGGGACTCAAGCCAGTCGATGCACACCACGGGACAAAGTGGGCATCCATACAGCCCACACTACAGTGATATGATCCAGTCATGGATCGACATACAGTATCACCCGATGGCATTCTCGCGCACACAGGTCGAACGCGCGAGCGTTGATCGGCTGATCCTGAATCCCGCCAGCTAGCGAGACACAGCGAGGGGTGCACGAGCAGTGCGCCCCTCGGCTGTTTTGCAGCTTCCTAGAACACCAAGCGCCCCGTCGCCAACAGCAGCGCCGCACCAAGCACACACACCGCGAGGAAGAGGAAGATCGTGATAAACATGCGTTCGACGGCTGTCATGCCCAAGAAACGCACTTCGGCTTCTTCGTCGCTGCTGTGTGCATCCGCCGCCAGATTTGGTTCTTCTGCCTCCGGTTCGAATGCCTGAGGCTGTGTACTCTTACGCAGATCGTCGAGCATGTTGGATTACCCTCCTCCCGGATATGGTAATGATAACATGGTTCACGGGTTGGCGCGCTAGGTCACGCGTTCCCAGACGCCGTCCACCAATTGGAACAGGACAATCATCTCATCCCCGCCGATCCTGACGACTGCTTGGATTTGCGGAATACCCTCTGGACTGTATTCGACCAGCGCAGAGGTCACATCGTAGTCCTGCCCGCTGTAGACATCGGTCAACCGCCACGCGATGTAATCCCGCCAGTCGAGACCGGACTGCTCCAGCGATGTCCCGGTGACACTCGCGAGAACGGCAGCGGTCGAATCGGGCGTTAATTGGGTCACAAGCTGCCCCACCGCCGCATCCCCATAGCGCGCCGCAAGGCTGTAAATGACGTGGGAGTTCATCTGCACGAGCGCGAAACGTTCGACCAGCCAGCGCACGACGGCTTCTTGGAGAAAACCGCCTTCTCCGGTCAGCACGTCCCCGACAATGCCATCGACGAGACTTCGGGCGATCAGCGCCGCCGCTTGAAAGCGCACAGTAGCCTCTAGCGGCTGATCAATACGCGCGCGCCCGATATAGGGCGACGGTACGCGCAAATGCCAGTCTTCGATCCAGCCGAGGGTCGGATTCGGCACGACTTCCACCGTCAAGTGAGGCATTTGCCCGCACCCTAACGCGCTGCATCCCCCCGTGACCCACAGGGTCAGTTCGGTCAGGAGCACCTGCGCGAACGGCTCGTCCAGCGCGCGGTAGTACACGGTGACGTTATCGCTGCTCAACGTGCGTTCTTCGCCCCAGAAGGTATAGTCAGGCGGGACATGCCGCCAGCCATCGTCATAGTTCCAGTAGAACCACGTTTGCACGTAGCGCGCGCCGTCGATGACTTCTTGCACCTGAACACGCGCGCGCTGTCGGTCAACCAGCACGCTGCTGATCTCGCCGCTCAGTTCCACATCCGCTTGGAGCTTGAGTTCCTGATAATCCTCAAACGCACCGTTCTGACGCTGCGACCATTCGTCGGTCGCGCTGCGCTGGAAGGTCAGAAAGGCTGCGCGATCCCCTAGACGGAGGGTGGCGATCTCGGCATCGACAGTGTCGCGCAGCGCCTGTTCGATCTCCCAATCAACCTGACGCAAGCGCAGAATCACACCGCCCACGACCAGTCCTACCAGACCGACGAACAGCAGCAGCAGCCCAAGCAGGCGCAGACGTGCGCGCCAGCGCCGCCGCCGGGTTTCGGGGTCTTCTCCTGCGGTCTCAACCCGTTCCTTCTCGGCTTCAATTTCCCAGTTCAGCCGGATACCCATAGCACCTCGCTATCCTAAGGCGATGTCCCCGGCGATCACATGGCGCAGCATCCCGGTCGCATCCCGTACCAGCAGCGCGCCCTGTCGGTCGACCGATTCGGCAACGCCTTCCACCGTTCCGGTCACATGATTAATCGACACCCGCCGCTGCAACATGACCAGCGCCCCGCGCCACCGCTCGAACAAGTCGTCGGAACTCAAACGCTGTGACCAGAAATCCATGCGTGCAGCCAAGCGCCGCAGCAGTTCCGCCCGATCGATGCCGGGAATGACCGTGTCGAGGCTGATCGCCGTCGTTTCGAGCGCTGTTCCGGTAAAATCGACACGAATGTTGATACCCACGCCGAGGATCACGCCGAGCAGTCGATTGTTTTGCCATGCCGCTTCCGGCAGCACCCCGCAGACTTTGCGCCCGTCGATTTGCACGTCGTTGGGCCACTTGATCCCGCAGCGCTCCACGCCCAGCGACCGCAGCGCCTCGCACACGGCAAGCGCGCCCATCATCCCGACATAAGGCAGGTCTTCGATTGCGGGGCGCAGAATATACGTCATCATCAGCGCTGTGCCGGGCGGGGCGTACCACGTGCGCCCCAAGCGACCCCGTCCGCGCGTTTGCTCGTCCGCGACAATCACGCTTCCGGCACGCGTCCCTTCGTTGAGCCACACCATCGCTAGATCGTTGGTGCTTTCGACCGAGGGGAAGAATTGGTACGGGCGATCCGTTAGTGCTTTATCTATGTTTTCGGTGAGGGACATGAGTCTCGTCCAACAGTTCGTATAATGTATGGATTCTACCACGCTTAGAGCAGCGGCTGTACCAACAACGCTGAGAAGACAATCAGCATTTGCGCAGGTCCATAGGTCAACCAGACCACATCGTCGATCAAGTAGAAGGTTGTGCCGCGAAACAACCGCGCCGCGAGAATCAAGTCGCTTAAGAGGAAGAGTGCCGCGCCGACGGCAAGCGGGATAAAACGAGAATCGCCGAGTGCCCAACCGGTCGCAACGCCGACCGTACTGGCGAGCAGCAGCGCGTAGGGCAGCGCAAGGCGATGCATCAACCCGCGATCTGCCGCACCGATCCACACGGCAACCAACCAACCGACCACGCCGATCAGCAACCAGACAAGCCATGCCGCCCCGACGACAGGCAGTCCGAGCGCGTTCATTGTCGCCAGAAACCCGACGATGTAGAGGATATGCCCGATGCCAAATGAGCCGATCCCCCCGATGACATACTGCTTGAACGGGATGAGTTTCGCCATAAACAAATCGCCGAGGAAGCCAAAGGTCATCCCCACCGCGACGGGCAGCGTGTACACATGAACGGCAGGGTCGATCAGCACGAACAACCACGCGGCGATCACCAGCGTCAACGACGACGCCATCCGCGTCCAGACCGGCATTCGTCGGCTGCGGTCAGCCCAGAGCTTGCCAAAGAGGAATCCGCCAAAGAGCAAGCTCGCCCAGATGACGAGCGCAATCAGCGTAAGAAGCGGCGGCATGATGTTGTCCCTTCATTGAGCCTAAGACGCAATTCGACTCTACCGCGTTTGCCAGAAGTCACCACTTTCACCCACCTATGCTGGTAGTTTTTTGCGCAAGCACTTCCAAGCGATTTCCAATCGTGGCATGATAGGATTTGAAAAGTAGCAGCGCGACTTCTGTGAAGATTGTCAGGTTAATAGGAAAGCACATTTATGGATCATTTATGGTCGCCATGGCGGATGGCGTACATTCGCGGTGAAAAGCAACCGGTCGAAGGCTGCATCTTCTGCGCGCTGCCCCACACCGAGGGCGAACAGCAAATCATCGCCCGCTCGCAGTTCGTCTACGTGACACTCAACCTCTACCCCTACAACAACGGTCACGTGATGATCGTACCCTACGCCCACATCGACACCTCGGAGGCGCTGTCCGTCGAAGCACTCACCGACCTGATGCTGACGACCAACAAAACTCTCGGCGCACTGCGCAAGCTCTACGGCGCGCCAGCCTTCAACATGGGCGCGAATCTGGGGCGCGCGGCGGGCGCGGGCATCGCCGATCACTTTCACTTTCATATCGTGCCGCGTTGGGCAGGCGACTCGAACTTCATGACGACCATCGGTGACACACGGGTGATCCCCGACACACTCGACAATACGTACCGCGAACTCAAAGCGGTTTGGGCGGAGCTATACGGAACAGAAGGACAATCATGAACAACGGCAAGAGCGCACGCGACGCAGTCGTACTCGGGGGCGCACGCACGCCCATCGGCAAATTCTTAGGGGGCTTGGCGGGGGTGTCGGCGGCGGAGCTTGGCAAGGTCGCCGTGCGCGCCGCCGTCGAGCGGAGCGGCATTGATGCGGCGGACGTGCACGAGCTAATCCTCGGCAACGTGGTCAGTGCGGGCGTCGGGCAAGCGCTGCCCCGCCAGATTAGCATCGGCGCAGGTCTGCCGGAAAACATCGGCGGCGTGGCGATCAACAAGGTGTGCGGCAGCGGCTTGAAAGCCGTCATGCTCGCGTCGAGCATGATCCGCGCCGAGGATGGCGACCTGTACATCGCGGGCGGCGTCGAAAACATGAGCCGCGCGCCGTTCCTCGACGATACGCACCGCATGGGACACAAATACGGTCATGTCCAACTGCGCGACTCGCTGCAATCGGATGGGCTGTGGTGTTCGCTGTGTGATTGGGGTATGGGCAACGCCGCCGAATTCATCGGTCGGCAGTTGGATGTCACCCGCGCGGAGATGGATCAACTGGCGTTTAACAGTCACCAGAAGGCACACGCGGCGACCGAAGCGGGCAAATTCCGCACCGAGATCGCCCCGGTGACGATCAAGGGCAAGAAAGGCGACACGGTCATCGACCGCGACGAATCAATTCGCCCTGATACGACGCTCGACGTGCTGGCGAAACTCGCCCCGGCATTCGAAGCCGACGGCAAGGTCACAGCGGGCAACGCCCCCGGCATGAACGACGGCGCGGCGGCACTGGTGGTCGCCAGTCGTCAATACGCCGAAGCGCACAGTCACCAACCTATCGCCCGGATCGTCGGCTACGGTCATGCCGCCGTCGAACCGGCGTGGATTTTCTACGCACCCGTCAAGGCAATCCCGATTGCCTTGCAGCGCGCGGGCTGGACGATGGAAGATGTCGATCTTTTTGAAGTCAACGAGGCGTTCGCGGCACAGGTCATGGCGGATGTCAAAGGCTTGAAGCGCGACGGCTACGAACTGCCGCTCGAAAAGCTTAATGTCAACGGCGGCGCGATTGCGCTCGGTCATCCGCTCGGCGCAAGCGGCGCGCGCGTGCTGATCACGCTGATCCACGCCCTGCAAGATCGCGGACTGAAGCGCGGACTCGCAGCACTGTGCCTCGGTGGAGCAGAAGCGGTCGCGCTGGCGGTCGAAATCGAAGCCTAAACAGCGTCAACAAACAGGGGATGTGTAGGCATCCCCTGTCAGCGGGCAGCGAGCACGTCCAGCACCCGCTCAAACACGGTGTCCCATGGTCGCGCTTCGACCACCTGAATGCCAAACCGTTCCGCATCGTGCTTCAACCAATCGCCGAACAACTTGCTCACCCGTGCGCGCTGAGTCTGTTCTCCGACGCCCGGTTCACGTATTCCATAGTTACGCACGATCTGCACCTCGTCCGGTTCATCGACGACGATGCCGCACACCCGTCCGGCGTTCTCACAACCGGCATATGCCGCTTGCACCATCAACGCAGGTGTGAGGAAATCTCCATCCAGAACGGCGGGGCGGTCGGTTTCGAGATGATTGGCGATCACCAGTTCCAGCGCGGGATGCAGTTCACAGGCAATCGCCTTGCCCTGCTCGAAGATGACTTCCGGCGCGAGTGACCGGGGATCGGGATGCGTGTCCCAGAAATGTAAAGCGGGAAACTGTTCCGGCGTAGTCATGTGCTGCAGCACCGTCTGAAAGTCATCGACTTCGATCAGCGCCACGCCGAAGTGCTGTGCAAGCCGGTAACTGACGCTCGACTTGCCGACCCCCGATGCGCCGCCGATCAGCAGCAGATCCCACGTACGCGGTGGAAAACTCATACGGACCCCGCCTTTTCCATCTCCTGTGTGTCGGCGTACTTGCGCGCGTTTTCGACGTATTCGAGCGATTGATGCCGGAAATACGTGTTGTACAGTTCGGCATAGTGACCGCGCTGCTGCATCAACTGCTCGTGATTCCCCTGCTCGATGATCCCGCCGTTTTTCAACACAATGATGCGATCCGCGCTGCGTACAGTGCTCAGGCGGTGGGCGATCAAGATCGACGTGGACTGCTTGAGGATCAGGTCGAGTGCTTCTTGAATCTGCGTCTCGGTGAAGGGGTCAATGCTGGCGGTCGCTTCGTCAAGGATGAAAATCGCGGGCTTCTGCACGAGCACGCGCAGCAAACTCACCAACTGGCGCTGTCCCATGCTCAAGCGCGCGCCGCGTTCGCCCACGTCGCTGTCCAAGCCGTCGGGCAGCGTCTCCAACCATTCGCCGCTGCCGATGCTGTTCGCGATCTCCTCGATTTCCGCGTCCGTCGCATCAGGACGCGCATAGCGGATGTTGTCGCGGATCGTGCCGCTGAACAGGAAAGGCTGCTGCGGCACAATGCCCAATTTGCTGCGGTACGATTGCAAGTTGAAGGTACGAATATCCTGTCCATCGACGAGGATCGTGCCGCCCTGAAACTCGTAGAAGCGCGCGACCGCCTTCGCAATCGTGCTCTTGCCCGCGCCGGTATGTCCGACAAAGGCGATGCTTTCCCCCGGCTGAATGTGGATGTTGAAACGATCCAGCACCCGTTCACCGTTCTTGTATTCGAAGATCACGTCCTTGAAGACGATTTCGCCGTGCATGTGTGCCGGGGCAGGCTGATCATCCGTCTGTTTGAGCGTATTCTCGGCATCGACCAGCGCGAATATGCGCTCAACCGCGCTCAGCCCGGCTTGAAGCTGACTCCAGAAACCGGACAGGTTGATTACCGGGAACCAGAAACGGTCAACGCCTTGAATGAACAGATACCACATCCCGACGGTGAGCACGCCGCCGAGCACGTAACTCGCGCCGATGTACAGCAGCCCCCCGATGATGAAACCGGAGACGGCATTCAACGACGGGAAGACGGTCGCCAGCACGAAACCGCGCCGGATATTGATGTTATACGACTGCCGGTTGATCGCGGTGAAGTCACGGTAGATCATCGCCTCTTGACGATAATTCTTCGCCACGCTGATCCCGCTCACACTCTCCTGAATGTTGTCGTTGACCGCCGCCATCGCGCGCGTCCCCTGCCGCGTGACGATGCGCGCAAAATGGCGCAGCACAATCGTCATCCCGAAGATCACCGGCATAACGCCGACGAGCATCAACGTCAGCCGCCACTCGCGGGTGAGGAGCACGACGAATAGAATCAGGAAGTCGAGCACCTGCGAGATCAAGTCGATCCCGATTACCAGCACGGTGTTCAGTTCTTGCGTATCGCTGGTGATGCGGCTGACGACCTTGCCGGATTTCACGTCGTCGTAAAACGACAGGTCACGGTCGATGGCTGCGGTGAACGCATCCTTGCGCAAATCGCTGACCACGTCGGCGACCACACGCGCCGTCAACCGGCGGCGCAGCCAGTAGATGCCGAAGTCGATGATGCCGACCGCGAACAACGCGCCGACCAGCAGCCACACGGTTAAATCGGGCGCGGCGGAACTCAGCGCCTCGACGCCCTCGGCGATCACGAGCGGGATGAGCGAGCCCATAATCGCGTAGAAAATCACCAAGCCTGTGATGCTAATGACGCGGCGGCGCTGCGCGCTCAGGTAGTTGCCCATCCGCCGCAGCAAATACCCATCATCGTACACGCGGTCATATTGTTCGGCTTGCAAGCCGCCAAAGATACCCATCCTAGTCTCCTGATTGTCGCGCGCGTTCAGGCGCTTCGTAGCGGGCGAAAATCCGGCGGTAGGCGTCCGAGGTGGCAAGCAGGTCGTCATGACTGCCCTGAGCCACGACGCGCCCCTTACGCAGTACGACGATATGGTCTGCCCAGCGGATTTGCGAGAGGCGATGTGTGATCAACAGCGTCGTGCGTCCCTTTGCCGCCGACCAGATCGCCTTCTGGATTTTGTCTTCCGTCGCGCTGTCAATCGCGCTCGTGCTGTCGTCGAGGATCAAGATCGGCGGGTTGGTGACGAAAGCGCGCGCCAGTGCCAGACGCTGGCGCTGACCGCCGGAAAGCGTCACGCCGCGCTGCCCGACAATGGTGTCGTAGCCTTCGGGGAAACTCATGATGAAGTCGTGCGCCTGCGCTTTCTGCGCCGCCTCGATCACTTCCTCGATAGTGGCTTCGGGCTTGCCAAAGCGAATGTTGTCCGCAATCGAGCGGCTGAACAGGAAAATATCCTGTTCGATCACGCTGATCTGCGAGCGCAAGCGCGCCATGTTCCACTGCCGCACGTCCACCCCATCGATCAGCACCCGCCCGCTGTTCACATCGTACGTGCGGTTGATGAGTTTGGTCAGCGTGGTTTTGCCCGACCCGGTTTGCCCGACGATGGCGACCGTCTTGCCCGGTCGGACGGCGAATGAGATGTCATGCAGGATTTCGGCGTCGTCGGACAGGTAGCCGAAGTTGACCTGCTCGAACTCGATTGCACCTTTGAGGGGTTCGGCGTAGCCTGCGGCGTTCTGATCGAGTTCGGTTTCGGTGTTGAGAATATCGAGGATGCGCTTCGCACTGGCATAGCCAAGCGAGACCTGCGAGAACGACGACAGTGACGTAAACACCGGGAAACCGAACAACAGCAGTTGACCGTTGAACGCGACCACCGTCCCGATCTCGATCAAGCCCTGCCGGAACAGGATCACGGAATGCAGGAACCCGGCGGCAACCACCAAGCCGAGCAGCAGCATCGGCAGGTAGCGTGCCTCGATGTCGCCCTGCCGGACAACATACTTGCGCACCGTGTCGGACAAGCCAGCGAACTCGACTGACTCGCGCTTTTCTTGCGCCGTCCCCTTGACGACTTGCAGCCCCTCAAGCGCTTCGGCGACATGCGCGTTCATCGTCCCGAAGGCGGAGCGCAGGTTCTGCGCGACCGGAGCAAGTTCGCTCAGATAGCGATACTGCGAGAGCGCATACGCGATCAGGAACAGGAGCGGCGTCAGGACGAGCGCCGGATACATGCGCGGCACGGCGACCAGCGGCGTGAGCAGGAACATCCCCGACCCGACGATCAGGTTCATGCCGGGGTTCATCATCAGGTTTAATTCGCGCACATCATTCGTCACGCGCGCCATGATCTCGCCGACAGGCTGCATATCGTGGAAGGTCATGCTCTTGCCGAGCAAGCTGGCGTACAACTCGTCGCGCACATCGCGCTCGATGCGCTGCGCGAAGATTTCTGCCGAGAAGTTGCGCATAAGCTGCAAGCCCGCGCGCAATAGCTGCGAAACGATAATGGCGACGGCGAACGACGCTACCGCGTCCAGACCTTCCCCGTTGCTCAGCGCAGTAAACGCCGCTCCCGTGTAGTACGGGATCGCCATCGCGAAGACGGCATTTGCCAACGCGCCGAATGCCATCGTGACCGCAAATACCGGATGTCGACGGATATGCGACCAGATGAACCGGAGCGGACTGCTATGGTCTGTATGGAACGTCTCGCGCGCAGTAAATTCAGATGTCATACTATCCTCTGCTGGTGACACCCCACCATAGTAGCCGATTCATTGTCACACCTTAAGACCAATTCGGACTATTGGAGCGTGATGGTATCAATCGTGTAAGAGTCGTTCTCTCCAACCATCAACCGCTCGTTATCCCACGACTGGTATACCACTAACCTCAGCGTGTAGATACCGTCCGTTAGATCAGGCGGCAGACTCAGTGTCCTGTGATCTATGTAGATTCGCCCCGCTTCCAGTGACGAAGTCTGAACAGTTTCTAATCCGTAGTGTTGAATTGCGCCGTCCGACTGCGCCACTAAGCGTCCATCCTCCGAAAGCAGATGCAGCCCAATCGAATAGTCGCGATCCGGGGCTTGTCCCACGCGCCACCACAGACGCGCCTCTATCGACGTCCGGCTGACGCTGTCTACATCCGCCCCCCAGAAGAGCATCTGGTCACCAAAGCGGATCGGTTCGGTCAGCGGCGGCGCTTCCATAAGCTGTGACAGGTAACACCATGCGCGGTCACACTGCCCAAGCACGGTCTGGACGGGGTGCGTGTGTTCGAGTTCATCGAACACTGCGCGCACATCGTCGTCAAACCAATTCCCGGTGATATACCACACCCGTCGCGCGCTCTGAGCATCCGTCAACTGGTGGTCGGAGATCACGCGGTAGCCGGGGTGCAGGTACAAATCCATCTGCCAGCCAAGAAACCCCATATCGGCTTCCCCGGCGTGATCGAAGTACACGACATCGCCGTCGTGGATGTCCATCGCGCGGAAAATGTCGCGGTAGGCGATGTTATCCGGCAGATGATCGGCGACGTTCACGCCGAGCGCGACCGCGCACACTGCCAAGACAGGAATCCATAACGGGACGCGGCGGATACGGGGCAGCGCGACCACCGCCGCAGCCATCACCAGCGCCAGACCGATGGTCAAGTACGAGACGTAGCGCGGTGTGTACACGGCTGCCACAAAATTCACCAGCAGCGCGACCGCCGGAACGCCAAGTGCCCACAGCACGGCGAGGCGATAACGGGACTGCCGCCAGAGCAGCACCGCGCCGACGATCAGCAGTCCGGCAAACAGCGCGATCTGTCCATTCGTGCTCAAGGTGATCAGGCGGCTGATGGTCGTCAAATTGGTGGCTTGAGTCGTAGCAGGCGTACCCAACTCGGTACCGTACGCCATACCGGACTCCACCGAGACCTCGCGCAGAATTTTGACCTGATTGAGAAACGACGGCAGCCATGGTGACCACACGATCAGCCCGGTCAGCGCTGCTCCGAGCGCCTGCCGCCAGACACGCGCCGGTCTGCGCACAAACAGGAGGAAATAGATCACCTGCGCGGCGACTAGAAATACGAGGAAGTAGTGGACATAGAACATGATCGAACAGACGACCCCATACGCCACCGCCAGCCGCCATGTGCGCCGTGCCAGCCAACGCGCAAACAGCCACATCGAAACGGACGAGAGCAGCATCACGGCGGCATACGGGCGGATTTCGAGCGCGAAGGACAAGAAATAAGCGCTGAGTCCGAGCAGAATCATGGTGGCAAGACCGGCACGCGCCGTGCCAAACCAATCCCGACCGAGGCGATAAACCATCGCCAGCGTGATGGTGCTGAACAGAATCGACAAGTAGCGTCCGGCGAATTCGCTGTCACCCGCGACCGTGCGCCATTGATCAAACGCGCCGAACCACAGCGGCGGATGCACGTCTTGCGAAGCGAGATAATTCACTGTGTAGGCAAGATCATACCGGGTGAAGTAGTACACCAAGTATTCGTCTTGATGAAGCTGCATCACTGGAACAGTCCGCAGCAGCACGAAGTAAAGCAGCAGCAGAGTGGGAATTGTGAGCAGCCACGTGAGCCGGAATTTCATCGAGAACCAAGCCTTCCTTGCAGACTATCCGCTGTTGATTCTAAAGGTTTCGAGAGGACAAGCCAGTACTAGTTTTGTGGTACACTCATGCGCGTTTGTCCGAAAACACTGCATCTGTTCGAAAAGCTGTCCTCATGAAACCAAAAGTCTTTGTGACCCGTCAAATCCCCGAAGCAGGATTGACCCGAATCCGCGAAGTATGCGATCTGCACGTCTGGGAAAGTGAAATGCCCGCGCCCTATGACCAGCTTACCAAGCGGGTAGGCGGCATGGACGGCATCCTCTGCACGTTGACCGAGCGGATCGACGCCGCGCTGATCGACGCTGCGGGGGCGGGTCTCAAGGTGATCAGCCAGATGGCGGTCGGCTATGACAACATCGACGTGCGAGCCGCAGCAGCGCGCGGTATCCCGGTCGGCAATACTCCCGGCGTACTGACGGACGCGACCGCCGACCTCGCCTTTGCCCTGCTGCTTGCCGCTGCGCGCCGTTTGACCGAAGGCGTCGAATACATCCGCAGCGGTCACTGGACGACGTGGCAGCCACGCCACTTACTCGGCGCAGATTTGAGCGGCGCGACACTGGGGATCATCGGATTGGGGCGGATCGGTAAGGCAGTCGCCAAGCGCGCGCGCGGCTTCGACATGCGCATTCTGGCAACCAGTCGTCACCTGACCGACACCGAAGCAGAGGCGCACGGCGCGACTCGCGTTGACCTGCCAACGCTGCTCCGCGACTCTGATTTCGTCTCGCTGCACACGCCGCTGACGCCGGAAACCCGTCACTTGATCAATCGGGAGACGCTCGCACAAATGAAGCCAAGTGCCATCCTTATCAACTCGACGCGCGGCGGTACGGTCGATCAGCGGGCGCTGTACGAAGCGCTGCGCGACGGCGTGATCGCGGGTGCGGCGCTCGATGTGACCGATCCCGAACCGATCCCGCTCGACGATCCGATCCTCACGCTGCCCAATGCGCTCGTCGTGCCGCACATCGGCAGCGCAACCGTCAAAACGCGCGATAAGATGGCGCTCATGGCAGCGGAGAACCTGATCGCCGGGGTGATGGGGCAGCCGCTGCCGAATCAGGTCAAACTGCCGTGATCATCCCCTCGTCCAGCGGGGCGTAACATGCAGACTGTGCTTGCGTGGTGTTTGGTCGGCGGGCTGCTGCTTGCCACCTACCCGTCAGCGGCATGGCTGCTGCGCCGCGAATCGCAGCCCACGCTCACGCTCTTGCTGACGCTGGCGTTGGGTACAGGCGCGCTCTCGCTCGTCATGTTCTGGGAGGCGCTGCTTGGCATTCCCTTCGGCGTGGCGACGATCACCCTGCCCTATCTCGCGCTGATGCTTCCGGCGTTCGTGTGGTGGATGAGGCAGCCAAAACGCCTGACGCTCACGCTGCCTGAGCTTCCCCGGATCGCCCTGCTCATCCTCTGCCTGATCGGGGCGGCAGTATTGTTCAACGCCGCCTATTTTCCGTTCTACCGGGACGATACGCTCGGCATTTATCAGCCGCAGGCGCAGCAAATGTTCCAGCTTGGCGGCTTGATCCCGCTGACCGGCGCGGACAGCCTGTACCTCACCTACCCACCCCACATGCAGTTGATCTACACGTTCACCTATGTCGCCTCCGGGTGGGAAAACGACTATCTCGCCCGTGTGATCCCCGCGCTGCTGGCGTTGGGCTGCCTCCCGGCGACCTACTTGCTCGGCAAGCGGATAGCGGGGCGCAGCAGCGCGGCGGGTTGGCTCGGAGCACTGACGCTCGCGCTCACACCCACTTTCGGCAAATGGGCATCTTCCGGCTATGTTGACCTACCGATGGCATTCTTCTATGCGCTGGCGGCGATTTTCGCGTTCCGCTTGTGGGACAACCGCCGCGCGTCTGATGCGCTGCTGCTTGGCGCGCTGATCGGTCTGGCAGCATGGACCAAAAACGCCGCGCTGACCGTTGGCGTCCCTGTGTTAGGCGTCTGGCTGGCGTGGTGTCTGATCCGACGGCGGATCGTCCTGCGCCACGCGCTGATCAGCCTTGCCGCGTGCGCCGCGATCTGCGCGGCGTGGTACATCCGCAACCAGATCGGCGCGGGCTTCCTGATCCCGGCGACCGCATGGACGGAACAAGCGCGGCGCACGCTCGAAAGCCTGCTGATCTTCGTAACGCTACCTGATAATTTCGCCGTGTCCGGCTGGTTGATCCTGATCAGCCTGCTGCTGTCAGGTGTCGCCGTCGTGCATCAGTTTGCCCACCGCAATTTTGACACCCCCGAACACCTGCTGATCCTCGTGTGGACGCTCCCGTTCTTCGCGGCATGGTGGCTTTTCGTCAGCTACGATCCACGCTTCCTGCTGTTGCTTCTGCCGCCGCTGTGCGCGCTGGTGGGCGTATGGTTGGCGCGGGTGTGGACGCTTGTCCCGACCGGCTGGAAGCCGCACGTCAGGCTCGCGCTGACCGTGCTGGCGCTCATCTTCGCGCTCTACATCACCTACTCAAGCGTCGATTACAAAGACGACATCCTGCGCGACCCGTTCATGACCCACGAGCAGAAAGAAGCGCTCGTGCTCACGCGCTGACTCAACGCATCAAGTGGTTGTAGCTGACCTTGATGCACGTATCCATGATCAGGTCGATGCCGTTACGCGCGGCGAGGTCGGCGGCGGCGGGATCAAACACGCCGAGCTGCGCCCAGACCGCTTTCGCTTTGACGGCAAGCGCCGCTTCGACCACGCCGTACAGATATTCAGATCGCCGGAAGACGTTTACAATGTCGATGGGTTCGGGCACATCGGCAAGCGATGGATAGACCTTCTCGCCGTCGATTTCGTTCACGGTCGGGTTGACGGCGTACACCTTGTAGCCAACCCGTTTCAGAAAACTGCCGATCTGGTAGCTCGTGCGCATCGGATCGTTCGAATAACCGACCACCGCGATCACCTTCGACCGTTCGAGAATCGTCCGTTCGAGCGCCATTTGTGTTTCCATCACATCACCTCACTTGGATTCGGGTCGGCAGAACCCCGATCACGCCATCGACCGCCGTACCGCTGGTCACGGGCAAGTCGCGCACCGCGCCCGTATTCTCGTAGACTTTGACCCACAGCACGTACTCCCCGGCGGGTAAGTCGAGTGGCAGCACAACCGCGCGGTTGTCCCAAACTGGCGTACCGGGAATCCATGTCGAGGTCGGCGCAAAGCCGCCGTCGGGAGCCGAGTCGAACTGCGCAACCGGACTGCCGTTCATAGCTCTGACGTAGAAACCAATCGAGTAATTACCTGCGATGGGAACATCCGTCAACCAGTACAGCGTGATCGGCACGACTGCCCCCGGCGCATAGACCGTTCCCGCCGGAAGCACGTAACCGCCGAGCCGGAGCGTTTCATCGAACACCAGATCGGTTGTCAATTCGGGGGCGCGGTAGGCATAGCGCTCTGGCGCGGTGATCGTGCTGTATTCGACCAGCCACGCGAAATCCCCCATCCGGCGGTAGTTCAGCGGATAGTACCGTGCCGACAGGAAGCGTTCCACCGGACGCACGCTCCACCAGATGTCCGGGCTGCCATCGTTGAGCAGCCATAGGCGATCATGCGTCACGGCGAGGTTGGTCAAAAGCTGAATCGTCGGGTTGGTCAGCAGCGCGGCGGGGTTCTCGGCTTCGATTTCGGCAGGCTGTGTTTCACTGGGACGGTCTCCCGGCTGCTGCGACAGCGCGATCACGCGCCCGGCGTCCCAGAGTTTGCCAGCGTTGGCGAAAAACGTTTCGTAGCGTGGACTGCTCAAGAGGATGATGTCACCGGGATCGGTTTCGCTCTCCAACACGGGCAGCGTGGCGAACAACGCGTCGTCAAAGGCACGGTAGCGCGCATCCGAACGATAGAGATCGAGCAAACCGACTACGAGAATCAGCGCGAAGGCGACCGCGATGAGCGACCACCAGCGGGCGCGCCGAACCAGCAGCAGCGCGCTGACGACGATCACACCCGCGAACGCCGCGATGTATCCGCCGCGCTCGATCTGCGTCCACGCGTTATCCGCCGGGTACACGCCCCACAGCGACGGAATCAGGAACGGGCGCAGGTAGCGCATGACGTTTAGCCCGCCACCCCATTCGATCAAGCGGTTGGCTTCCGTCGGCAGCAGATCGACGTATGCCTCAAGGCGCAGCGACGCGCCCGTGATCTGCACCCACAGGCTGTACGCGATCAGCGACGCGGCGACCCACCACCACGCAGATCGTCCATTGGCAAGCCGGTCGATCACCGGCAGCGCGCCGATCACCAGAAACGGAATCACCTGCACCAAGAAGCGCGGCGGAAAGGACAATCCGCCAAACCAGTGCACCCCGTTCAGCCATGCGTAGCCGATGACGAACGCCAGCAGCAGCAGCGTGACCGCCACGGGATAGCGGAACTGCCGCCGCCGGACGAACAGCACCAGACCGGGCAGCGCGAGCAGTAGAATCGGCGATGTTCCCCAGATGCTCCCGCCGGGGCTGATCAGATACGTGTGCAGCGCCATGATGAAGTACTGCGGCGAAGCACGACTGATTAAGCGCAGCACGTTGTACCGTTCGCCTAAACCGACCGCCTCGCCGTAAATCGCCAGCACGCCGAACACGGCGATCAACAGTCCAAGCGCGATCCCAATGCCGATCAACAACCGCCGCCAACGAACGTTGTTCAGTGCAGGCAGGGCGATAACGAGCAGCGCGGGGAAAGCGAGCGCGGCGGAAGCTTTAGTCAGGATCAAGGCGATCACGCTGAACACCAGCCCGATCACGAGCGGCATTGACCGGTAGCCGCCCCGTCGCAGTCGTTCGAGCAGCAGCGCGCTGAGCAAGAGGAAGAGCAGCAGGAGCGGTTCGCGGAACAGCCATTTGCTGTACACCCACATGACCGTACAGGCGGCGAACAGCAGCGCGGCGAGGATCGCCGTGCGCTCACGGTAGCCGAGCGTCCGGGCATACAGGTAGAGGATGCACCCCGCCAGCGCGCCGACGATGACGTTCAGCAGGTAGACCGTATGCACCAACCCGAACGGCGTGACTTTCGCCACTGCGTACAACGCCGCGACCGCGATCACTTGCAGCGGCTCGATATTGCCACCGGGCAGCGGCAGCGGATTGTCTACGTCGAAGTCTTGCGGCGGGAACTGCCAGACCGACAGATCGAGCAGCATGTCGCCATGATCGACAAGACTGCTCGCCGAATCAAAAAGACGGCGCGCATCTCCGCTTTCGACATGCGCGCTGTAAGTGGTCAGGTAGAGGCTGGCGATGAGGACGAACAGCAGCGTGACGGTGCGCAGGCGTCCTGCGCGCAGGCGTCCTCGCCTAAGGGCGGGCATCGGTTAGGATTTGCCGCCGCCCGTCAGCCGGTTACGCAGTCCGATTAAGCCCTTCAAGACACGCTGCGAGGGCGTCAGATTATCCATTTGCTCCAACCCGACCTCGTAGGTTGCCGCGCCCTGCATGATCTTGCCATCGCGGACTTGCAGATCGCCCATCGCCATGAGCGTATCCGCATACATTTGCTTTTCGCCCAGTTCTTGGAAGACATCCGCTGCCTGACGATAACAGGTATACGCCTGTTCTTTGTCGCCAAGCGCCTTGTAGACTTTGCCCATGTTGCCCAGTACCATCGCGGCGCGCTTGGCATCGCTCTGCTCTTGGAAGACACGCAGTGCACCCTGCATTTCGTCCAGCGCCGGTTGATATTCGCCCAACGCGTGATGCACCAAGCCGATGTTGACGCCCATTTCGGCGGCGAGGTCAGCTTGATTTTCCGCCGTGTAGATTTCTTGCGCTTGACGGAACAGCTTGAGCGCTGCCTCGTACTCCTTCTGCTGGAACAGCTTAACGCCTTGATCTTGCAGTTGCTTCGCGCTACTCATAGTCAGTTTCCTTCTCCTCAGGCGGCTACAGCGAGATGTTGAGGACGCTTTCGCCCACCTTACGCAGTTTGTCGGCAGGCATCTGGCTGAACATAATCGCAATTTCGATAAAACCTAAGTTGAGCGGATTCGCCGCGAACTTCCGCACCTCATCTGGCAGGTTGGTGAAATGCTTCCATTCCTCGCGGATCGCCAGCCATTCGCCGAGATGACTGTCGCTCTCCAGAAAATAACGCATATTCTTTTTGACGCAGTTGGAAAGCACAGTCAGCGCGTGCATCGGCATGGCAGCTTCGCCCATCTCATACGCCTCGATCAGATCGACCGGCAGACCGCTGTCTTCCGCGACCTGTTCAAGGCTCAAGTTGGCATCCTCACGCGCCAAACGCAGCAGCGCGCCGATCATGCGGGTGCGCAGCGCGAGGTACTCGTCCTGCGCGCTTACTTTTTCGTCGCGCGTGGCTTCAAGCGTATCGACTCCCCAGAAATGGCTGATCGGCACGTCGAGGTAATAGGCAAGCAGTTCCAACTGCGGGAGCGACGGCACGTCATCGCCATATTCCCATGCTTCGACAGTCTCCGGGGTGACCCGCACCAACCGCGCACAATCCTCGACGCTGCGTCCCGCTTTCAGGCGCGCATCACGCAGCAGCACGCCGATCATCTTGCCACGAATACGGTACGATTCGCCAAAATCCATCGGCTTTGATGCTTCGACCTGCTCCGGTTGTCCCAGCGCTTTCTTGAATCGAGCGGAAAAACCCTTCAGCATAGTAGCCCTCCCGGAAATCTAGCGCGATCTTACACGGAATTAGACAAATCGACAATTCAGAACCGCGCTATAATGCGGTAGTGACAACTCTAGAGACTTTACGATCATCATGAGCGCGTCCGCACACACAAGTCAGCTTCAGATAGCGCACGAACTTACCCTCAAGATCGGGACGATCCTCGACCTTTCCAGCCTGAGCGACGTGCTCACCACCGAACTGCGCCGCCTGACGGCATGTGAACGCATCGTCATTGCGCACACGGACGAAGATGCCGGACTTCTCCGCATTTCCGCGCAGGAAGCCGTCTCCCTGTACGCCGAACATCCCGCGCTGACCGCGTGGCGAACCGGCAGCAGCTATACCGCCGCATTAGACGATCCGCCGCTGACACCATTGGCGCGCTCGGAGGCGTTTTACGGGGTTCCGCTGCTGGTTGAAGGCGCGTGGGAAGGCGTGCTGGTGGTCGAAAACCCGATCACGGAAAAACCTATCGGCGACGAAGCCTGCGCGCTGATCGCAATCATTGCGCCGATGGCGGCAATCGCGCTGCACAATGCTCGACGCCATACGCAGACGGTCGCATCGCTCGATACGCGTATGCTCGAACTGAGCATCCTGAACCAGATCGACCGGGAACTGAGCGACACTATCGATCTCTCGCACGTCTTTGACATGACGCTTGACTGGGCGATGCGCTATACCAACGCGAATGCGGGTTCGCTTGCGCTCTACGACCAAGCGGCGGATCAGCTTAAGTTCGTGGTCGATCTGGGCTACGAAGCGCAGCCCGAAAACGTCACCGTGATGCGGTCGCTCTCCGGTGGCATCGCGCACCGCGTCGCATTGTCCTCGTTTTCCGAGCTGGTGCCGGATGTTGCCGCCGACAAGGACTACCTCGAGCTTTCGAGCGCCATTCGCTCACACATGTCAGTGCCCGTTACCCGTGAAGACCGCGTCATTGCCGTGATTTCGGTCGAAAGCCGGAAGATCAACGCGTTCACCGACGAGCATCTGAGTTTCGTGGAAAAGCTCGCGGCGCGCGCAGGCGTTGCCATCGACAACGCGCGCCTCTTCACCGAGACGATGCGCGAGCGCGAGAAACTGGCGCACATCCTCGCCGAAGTCGCTGACGGCGTGATCGTGCTTGACCATGACGAGCGCATTGTCCTCATCAACCAAGCGGCGATGGCTGCCTTCCGCCTCTACCCGGAGCTGGACTACGCAGGGCAGCGTTTCGCCGATTCGGTGGATGACGAAGCCTTCATCGCGGCGCTGCGCCATGTGTATCGCTTGGGCAACAAAGCACTTGAAGAAATCACGCTGCCCAACGGCAAAACCTACTACGTCGATTTTTCGCCACGCAGTGACATCGGCTGGATCGTCGTCATGAATGACATCACGCCGCTGCGCGAGACCGATCAGCTCAAGCGCGATCTGATTGCAACTGTCTCGCACGATCTCAAGCAGCCCTTAAGCGTGATGAGCGGCTACCTCGACCTACTGCAAATGAGTCAGAAACTCGACGGTCGCGGCGAAAACTATGTGCGCATGATTTCTCGCTCGATCTTGAACATGCGTCAGCTAATCGACGATTTGCTCGACCTCGCCAAAATCGACGCCGGTCTCGCGCTGGAGATCGAACCGGTCAAGATTCATCAGGTCATCGAAACCAGCGTCGATAACTTGAGCCGCCTGATCGATGCGAAGTCTATGCGCGTCGAGGTCAAGGTCGCGCGGGACTTACCGCCCATCGCCGGCGATCCCGCGCGCCTGCTGCAAATTATCAACAATCTTGTCAGCAACGCGATCAAATATACCCCGCCGGAGGGTCTCATTGGCATCGACGGCGTGCTGGTAGATGGAGCGGTGCGCATTGCCGTTAGAGACAGCGGCATCGGCATCAGCCCGGAGGATCAATCGCGCATCTTCGACCGTTTCTACCGTGTGCGCCGCGCCGAAAACGAGAACATCGAAGGCACAGGCTTGGGCTTGACCATTGTCAAGAAGCTGGTCGATGCGCATCACGGGCAGATCGGTTTGGAGAGTTTCTTGGGGGGCGGCACGACGTTTTACATCACGCTGCCGCTTTACGAGCAGTAGCCAAACAAAAGGGGACGTGCTGTCCCCTTTTGCTGAATGTCCGGTTGCTTACTTTGGCTGTGACGTGACCGCTTCGGCTTGTTCCTGATCTTCTGTGATCAGTTCGTCGTGCCCTTCCGCGTCGTGATGGTGATGAATCTGGTACGGCACAGTGGTGACGACGACGCGTTCCAAGCCCGCCAGCGCCAGATTGAAGATGAACGCACTGTTCTGATGGAGCGCCTGTTCCCAGTACGTATCCATCACCAGATGCCCCATGATCACATGGATGTAGCTTTCCGGGTCGTTCGCCAACAGCGACTCGATGTACTCGCGCAGCGGTTCAGCCAGCAGGCGATACGGCGAGTCAATCACATGCAAACGCCCTTCGCCGATGCGTTTCTTCCACTTCTCCAGCACAACCGGCGTTTTCTCCGGCTTGACGCCGATATGGACGGCGTGCCAGTCCTCGCCGAGTGCCTTAGCGAAATTGACCATACGCACCGTTTCGGCGTGAACATCATCGACAAGGATGAGCGTCTGGACTTTGCGCCCAACCTGATCCGGTTTGGCGCTTGTATCCCAACTGAGCGCCTTCGCCACTTCTTTGTAATGGCGGTGAATGCGGAAGAAGATCAGCACGAGTGTGGGGATGACGATGACGACAAACCACGCCCCGGTCGTGAACTTGGTCACGGCGAACACGAGCATCACGATGCCGGTACAGATCGCGCCAATCGCGCTGATAGTCATCTTGAGACGCCAGTTTGCATCATAATGCATGGGGGCTTCCAACCCCTGCACCACTTCACCCGGCTTGAGCTTACCAACCCGGCGCAGGTGAATGACCATCCCCGACTGGGAGATCGTAAAGCTCAGGAAAACACCAACCGCATACAAGGGAATGAGCGCCGTCGTTCGGGCATCGGCGATGATCACCAGCGCGATAGCGAACAGCGACAGCACGACAATGCCCCACGAAAACACGAGCCGTCCGCCGCGATGCGTCAACTGGCGCGGCAGGAAACCGTCACCTGCTTGCAGCGCCGCGAGACGCGGGAAGTCCGCGTAGCTGGTATTCGCCGCCATCAACAGGATGAGCGCAGTCCCGGCAAGCAGCAGGAGATGTAAGATGCTCCCCTCGCCGAAAATCGCCCGCCCCATCTGCGAGATGACCGTCTCGGTGTGGCTCGGAACGGCGTGCATCTGGTTGGCAATCAGCGTGATGCCCAAAAACAGCATAACTAAGATGCTGCTCATCCACACGAGTGTGATCGCGGCATTACGACTGCGCGGTTCTTTGAATGCCTGAATACCGTTGGAAATCGCTTCAATGCCCGTGAGCGCGGTGCACCCGCTCGAAAATGCGCGCAAGATCAGGAACAGCGTCAGCGGTTCGGCAACCTCGTGATGAATGGCTTCTACGCCCGTGACCGGGTCAAGTGTTCCTGTCGCAACCCGGATAAACCCGACGATCAGCGTGAGGAACATAATGCCCAAGAAGAAATAGGTCGGGACAGCGAACACCCGCCCGCTTTCCTTCACGCCGCGCAGGTTGACGACCATCATGAACACGATGACAACGACGGCGATCTCGACGCGGTACGGCAGCAGCCCCGGAAACGCCGAGGTGATCTGCGCCACACCCGACGAGATACTGACTGCAACCGTCAGGATGTAATCCGTCAACAGAGCCGCGCCAGCGATTTGTGCCGGCGTTTCGCCGAGATTGTCGCGCGCGACGATGTACGCGCCGCCCCCGTTCGGGTAGGCGAAGATCGTCTGGCGGTACGAGATCGTGACGATAGTCAAGAGAATGGCAATCGCGATGGCAATCGGAATCGAAATGCCGAGGACGTTGCCGCTGACTGCCCATGCTGCTGCCCCGCCGCCGGTCGCCAGCGCCAAGATGAGCAGGATTTCTTCAGTGGCATACGCCGTGGATGAGAGCGCGTCGGAGGCGAACACCGCCAGCCCAACAGGTTTGCTGATCGACTGATGCGGTAGATCAGCGGTTTGCAGTCGCTTGCCTAGCAGCAAGCGTCGAATGCTTTGCATTTCTCACAGTTTCCATTACAGGGATGATTTTCAGGGAGCATTATACAGCACATTTACATCGGCTGCGGGAATTTTGATCTTTTCTTGATGTGCTTGCCGAACCATTTGACGCACACGGCGGCAGGCAGTATTCTAAATTAAACGCTTATTCGATAAATTCCGGCAGCCGAACAATGACTTTACGTATTCAGTCACAGATCGACACCCGCAGCGAAGATTACCAGCGCAATTACGCCCACAACTGCGGTTTGGTCAACCTGCTTGCCGAGCGGCAGGCAAAAGTCCGCGCGGGCGGCAGTGAGCGCGCCGTACAGAAGCACGTGCAAGCGGGCAAATTACTCCCCCGTGAGCGGGTCGAACTGCTGCTCGACCCCGGCACCCCCTTCCTAGAACTGAGCACGCTGGCAGCATGGGGTATGTACAATGACGAGACCCCCGGCGCAGGTGCGGTCAATGGGATCGGCGTCGTCAACGGCGTCGAGTGCATGATCGGCGCAAACGAAGCGACGATCAAAGGCGGCACGAGCTACCCGATCACCGTGCAGAAGTCACTGCGTGCGCAGCAAATCGCCGAGGAGAATCGCCTGCCATTCATTTATCTGGTCGAGTCGGGCGGCGCGAACCTCCCCCATCAATCGGAGCTGTTCGTCATGGGTGGGCGCGGTTTCGCCAACCAAGCGCGGATGAGCGCGCAGGGCATCCCGCAGATTTCGCTCGTGTTCGGCAACAGCACGGCGGGCGGCGCATACATCCCCGGCTTGAGCGATTACGCCGTCCTCGTCCGCAAGCAGGCAATGGTTTTCCTCGGCGGTCCGCCGCTCGTCAAAATGGCGACGGGCGAAGAAGTGGACGACGAGACACTCGGCGGTGCAGACATGCACGCGCAAACTTCCGGTTTAGCGGATTACCTCGCGGAAAATGACGCCGACGCGATCCGCATCGGGCGCGAGATCGTCGGACGGCTGAATTGGCGCAAGTTCAACCCGCCGAATCGTCAAGCGCCGGAAGCTCCGCTCTATGATCCCGACGAACTGCTCGGCATTATCCCGATGGACACCACGCGCCAGCCGCTCGACATGCGCGAGGTCATCGCTCGTGTCGTCGATGGCTCGCGCTTCATGGAATTCAAGCCGGATTACGGCTCGACACTCGTGTGCGGTCACGCGCATATCGACGGCTACCCGATTGGCATTCTGGCAAACAATGGGGTGCTGTTCTCGGATTCAGCGAACAAAGCCGCGCAGTTCATTCAACTATGCAACCATGCACGCATCCCGTTGATCTACTTGCAAAACATCACCGGTTTCATGGTCGGCAGCCAAGCCGAGCAAGAAGGAATCGTCAAACACGGCTCAAAGATGATCAACGCCGTCGCCAACAGTGGCGTACCGCAGTTCACCGTCCTGATCGGCGGGTCGTATGGCGCGGGCAACTATGCGATGTGCGGGCGCGCTTACGATCCGCGGCTGCTGTTCGCCTGCCCGACCAGCCGGATTGCCGTGATGGGCGCGGAGCAAGCGGCGGGCGTGCTCGGAATCATCCAAGAGGAAGCGGCGCGCAAACGGGGTCAAGAACCGGATTACGACACGATCAACGTGATGAAAGCCATGACGCGGCAGAAATTCGAGGACGAGTCCGATCCGTATTTTGCCACCGCTCGCCTGTGGGACGACGGCTTGATCGACCCGCGTGAAGTTCGCAGAGCGCTCTCGGTCGGCTTGTCGATGTGCTACAACCGGGATTGGGTGAACGATCCCCCGCCGAGATATGGTAACTTTAGGATGTAGTCGGTCAGCAGGAAGGGTTGGTATGGTTATTCGAGACAAGGTGTACACCGCTGACGACCTGTGGGAGATTTCACACCACGACGACGAGCATCGCTACGAACTCATCGAAGGAGAACTGGTTGAAATGTCGCCGACGGGCGAGGAACATGGCGATATCGCCAGCGAATTGAACATGCGTATCCGTCTGTTTGTCAAAGAACAAAGTTTGGGACGGGTCACGGCTGCCGAGACAGGCTATGTGTTATGGGAGAATCCGGCAGGCAAGAACACAGTCCTTGCTCCTGACGTCGGTTTCATGAGCAAGAGCCGCTTAAGCAGCACACGGTCATCAAAGTTCGTACAAGGCGCGCCCGATCTGGCAGTGGAGGTCTTGTCGCCGACGGACAGCTATCCGAAAACGCTCAAGAAAGTCAACTTGTTTCTCAAGTACGGGACGCGCATAGTCTGGATCGTTGACCCGAAAGACAAGACTGTTGCCGAACATCGCCCGAATACCGAACCGGAAATCTTCGACGTCAGCGACATTCTCAACGGAGGCGATGTACTTCCCGGTTTCACGCTCTCCGTTAAGGACATTTTCAGCGAGTAAATACAATGCGTTACTATGATCGCTATCGAAACTTTTCGCGCAGCTCCCGCGCCGTGTTCTGGATCATACTCGCGGCGATGGTACTGGTCGGGTTATGCGCCTTCTTTACGTCGGAGGCGGGACGTACTGTCAGCCTCGTGTGCTGCGGCGGTTTGATCTTACTGGTCGTCGTCGGAATCCTGTCGGAGAGAGGGATGAAACGTCCTCAATGAGCAGCTTTCAATATCACCCCGAAATCCTCAAGCGCTACCCGAACCTCGTCGCCGGGGTGATCACCGCACACGGCTTGACTAATCGCCCTACCCCGCCCGAACTGCTCGACCTGTACCGCGCCGAGCAGCAAACCGTGATTCAGCGCATCGGCAGCACGCCGTTGAGCCAGATCGAGTCGCTGGCGGCGTGGCGGAGCGTCTTTCGCAGCTTCGGGGTTGATCCCACGCAGATTCGCAGCGCGTGCGAAGCGCTGCTTCGCCGCTTGACCAAACAGGGCGACATTCCGAGCATCAACACGCTGGTCGATCTCGGCAATCTGGTCAGCATCCGCTATGCCGTCCCGGTGGCGATCCTCGATACCCGTGCAGCGGCAAATACGATCACGGTTCGCCTCGCCGATGGAAGCGAACGCTTCACGAACTTGGGTCAAACCGAAGTCGATCACCCCGAATCGGACGAAGTAATCTTCGCCGATGACAGCGGATTGGTCTTCGCGCGCCGCTGGTGCTGGCGTCAAAGCGACGAAAGCGCCGCGCGGAACGATACGACCGATGCTATTGTGACCGTCGAGGCGCATCACGCCTCGGCTGCACAGGACGTCGCGGCGGCTGTCCGCGATCTCACCACCCTCTTGCCGCAGTATGCACACGGAGAAGTCACCAGCACCATCATCAGCGCAAAATAGTACCTTGAAAGGAAAAACATGGTTCTTGATACGCAGTCCAAGCAGGCGCAACCGTACCAACCTTTCACCGAAGAACATCACATGTTCCGCAGAGCCGTGCGTGCTTTTGTCGAGAACGAACTCAACCCGCACGCCGACGAATGGGAAGCGGCGGGCATTTTCCCCGCGCATGCAGTCCTCAAGAAAATGGGCGATCTCGGCTTTCTCGGTCTGAGCTACGCCGAAGAATACGGCGGCGCGAACGCGGACATCTGGTTCACCGTCGTGCTGATGGAAGAACTCGGTCGCTGCGATGTGGCAGGCGTGCCGATGGGCATCAGCGTCCACACGGATATGTGTACACCCGCGCTGGCGAAATACGGGTCACATGAGCTCAAGCAGCGCTTTCTCGTCCCGGCGCTCAAAGGTGAGATGGTCGGCGCGATTGCCGTAACCGAACCCGGCGCAGGCTCGGACGTTGCCGGGATCATCACTCGCGCTGAATCCGACGGCGACAGCTACGTGATCAACGGCAGCAAGATGTACATCACCAACGGCACACAAGCCGACTGGGTGTGTTTGTTAGCGCGAACGTCGCCGGGGACGGGCTACAAAGGCATGTCGCTGATCATGGTGCCGACCGATACCCCCGGTTTTATCGTCAGTAAGAAACTCAACAAGATGGGCAACCATTCGAGCGATACCGCCGTGCTCAGCTTCGAGGACATGCGCGTCCCCAAGTCCAATCGCATCGGCGAAGAAGGCATGGGCTTCTACATGCAGATGGAGCAGTTCCAGCGCGAGCGGCTCGTCGGCGCGTTGAGTGCGACAGCAGGCATGGAGCGCGCGCTCCGCCGCACGATTGACTATCTGCGCGAACGTCAAGCCTTCGGGATGCCGCTTATCCACAACCAGTGGATTCACTTCAAGCTGTGCGAACTGCTGACCGAGATCGAAGCGCTGCGCCAGTTGAACTACTACACCGCCAGCCTGATGGCAGTCGATGAAACCTCGCTGGAAGTCGTCAAACTGGCGTCGATGTGCAAGTTGAAAGCCGGACGCCTAGCGCGCGAAGTTGGCGATGTGTGTATGCAGTTTCACGGCGGCATGGGCTACATGGAAGAGACGCCGATCTCGCGCTACTACCGCGACGCGCGCCTGCTCTCCATCGGTGGCGGCGCGGACGAGGTGATGCTCGGCATCATCGCCAAACTCGAAGACATGTTACCGCCGCGCAAGAAAGACTAGCTGTCCAATGGCATATCGAATTGGCTCGGCACAAGGATTCTACGGCGACGACGTGACGCGCGCGCTCCCGATGATCGAAGGCGGGCACGTCGATGTCGTCTGCTTCGAGGCGCTCTCCGAACTGACGATGGCGATTCTGCAAAAGGATCGCCTTGCTAACCCGACGCGCGGCTACACGTTTGACCTGCGCATCATCGCCGGTCAGATTTTGCCGAAGGCATTCGCCCGCAAAATACCGCTGATCACCAACGGCGGTGGCTTGAATCCGCTGGCAGCAGCGGAGATGGTACGCGAGACGGCAGCCAAACTCGGCTTGACCGGCATCAAGATCGCCGCCGTGACCGGGGATGATGTGCTGGATCGCTTGGGCGAATTTCAGGCGTCCGGCTTGACCAACATCGACACCGGCGAACGCTTGGCGGACGCAGCAAATCAGAACTTCGTCACCGCCAACGTCTATCTTGGTGCGCAGCCGATTGTCGAGGCGCTGCGCAGCGGTGCGGATATGGTGATCACCGGTCGCGTCGCTGATCCCTGCCTGTACCTCGCGCCGCTGATCGCGCATTACGGCTGGTCATTGGACGACTGGAATCGGCTGGCGGCGGGAATCGTCGCCGGGCATTTGCTCGAATGCACCGGGCAGGTGGTGGGCGGCAACAGCCTCGCGGTGATCGACTCGCTCGATCCGCTTGATCTGCCCTTCCTCGGCTACCCGATTGCCCATGTCGAAGCGGATGGCAGTTTCGTCATCACCAAGACGCCGGATACGTCCGGCTGCGTCAGCGTCGAAACGGTCAAGGAACAGCTTCTCTACGAAATCCACGATCCGGCGCACTATATCACGCCGGACGTGATCGCCGATTTCACCACACTGCGCCTTGAAGCCATTGGCGCAAACCAAGTACGCGTGACCGGCGTCACAGGTAAGCCGCGTCCGGAATCGCTCAAGCTCAACATGGGACGGCTCGAAGGCTTCATGCGCGAACTGATCTTCACGCTCGGCTACCCGCAGGCGTGGCTGAAAGTCGATCAGCTCAAGGCGATGATCGCCGAGTCGTGGAAGGGGCTGCCCATTGATCGCGTGGAATACCACTACTTGGGGATGAACAGCCTGTTCGGGAGCTTGGGGATACTCCCGCCCGATCCGCTGGAAATCATCGTGCGTGTGACCTTCACCGCTGGCGATCAGGAAACGCTCAAAACGGCGGTACGCCGCGTTATGGCGAACGGGTTAAGCTGCCCCGCCGGGATGAGCGTCAGCGGCACGACCGTCGGCGCTGATCCGCGCTACGTGGTCGGCTTGTGGGCGGCGCTCCTACCGCGTGAACTCGTCCAAACCCAGATCAGCTATTTCGAGGTATGAGCATGAGACGACTTTACGACTTAGCCTATGGGCGTTCCGGCGACAAGGGGAACATCGCCAACATCAGTGTGATCGCGCGTTCGCCTGAAGCCTACGCCGAAATCAAAAGCAAGCTGACCGCCGAGCGCGTTAAGGCGCATTTCGGCGACCTCGTGCGCGGAGAAGTCCGGCGCTACGACTTGGACAACATCGAAGCCCTGAATTTCGTGCTGGTCGATGCGCTGGACGGCGGCGGTACGCGCTCACTTCGCATCGACGGACTCGGCAAATCGCTGGCTGGTGCTTTGCTCTACATGGAATGGGAATAAACGATGGCATTTCAAACCCTGCTGCTGGATGTACAACCCCCGTTCGCTTACCTGACGCTCAACCGCCCGGAGCGGATGAACGCCATGAACTTCGCCATGACCGGCGAACTGCTCGAAGCCATGCTGCAAATCAACGAGATGGGTGACGTGCGCGCCATTGTCATCAGCGGCGCGGGCGGCAATTTCTGCGTTGGCGGTGACCTGAGCGACTTGCAGCAGCCCGGTCTGACGCCCGAAGAACAGGAACACATCGTCGGGCGGCTCGATACCGTCATGCGCCACATCAACCAGTCGCCCAAAGTCGTCATCACCAAGATACAGGGTGCAGCGCTTGGCGGCGGGTTTGGACTTGCCTGCGTCTCGGACATCGCCATCGCCGCTACCACTGCCGAATTCGGAATGCCTGAAGTCCGACTGGGGCTCGTCCCTGCGCTGATCTCGCCCTACGTCATCGAGCGGATTGGCTTGGCACGGGCGCGGCTGCTGATGCTGACCGGAACACGCTTCGATGGGGTCAGCGCGCACGAATACGGCGTGATCAACGAGGTTTGCCCGCCCGAAATCCTCGACGAATGTGTGCAAGCTGTGCTGGATCAGATCAAGCTGTGCAGCCCAACCGCGTTGGCAGCGTGCAAGCAGTTGATCCACACAGTTACGGCGCAGTCGCTCGACGAGTCACTTTCCTATCGTGCGCGCCTGCTGAACACGCTGCGCCTCAGCCCGGAGGGGCAAGAAGGTATGGCAGCCTTCCGCGCCAAGCGTCCGCCTACATGGACAGAAGAATAGGACTGAGGACTGAGTGCAGCTCGACCACATCCGAATACCTCAGTCCTACTGCGAGGAATTCATGATCCGAAAGTTACTGGTTGCCAACCGGGGCGAGATCGCCTGTCGCATCATCAAAACCTGCCGTGACATGGGGATCGCCACCGTCGCCGTGTATTCCGATGCCGATGCCCGCGCGCTCCACGTCGAACTGGCGGATGAAGCCGTTCACATCGGCGCAAGCGCGGCAGCAGACAGCTATCTCAGCATCCCGAAGATCATCGCCGCCGCCGAGCGCACGGGCGCAAACGCCGTTCACCCCGGCTATGGTTTTCTTGCCGAAAACGCGGCGTTCGCCCAAGCGGTGATCGACGCCGGGCTGATCTGGGTGGGTCCCACGCCCGCCGCCATCGAAGCGATGGGGGACAAGCGCCGCGCCAAGCTGCTGCTCAAAGACATCCCGCTCGTGCCGGGCTACAGCGGGGCGGATCAATCCGATGCAGCGTTGATCGCAGCCGCAGGCGAGATCGGCTGTCCGATCATGGTCAAGGCGGCGGCGGGCGGCGGCGGCAAGGGGATGCGCCGCGTCGATTCACTCGAAGAAATGTCTGAAGCGCTCGCCGGAGCGCGCCGCGAAGCACTCGCCGCCTTCGGCGACGATACGCTCATCCTAGAGAAGTACATCGAACGCGCGCGCCACATCGAAATCCAGATATTCGGCGACACATACGGCAATGTGATCGCATTGGGCGAGCGCGAGTGCTCGATCCAGCGCCGCCACCAGAAGATCATCGAAGAAACCCCGTCCACTGCGCTGGACGACGATTTACGTCAGCGCATGTGCGAAGCGGCGGTCTCCGTCGGCAGGCAGATCGGCTACGTCAACGCGGGCACGGTCGAATTCATCCTTGACCAAGACAAGAACTTCTACTTCATGGAGATGAACACGCGCTTGCAGGTCGAGCATCCGGTCACGGAGATGGTGACAGGGCTTGATCTCGTGCGCTTGCAGATCGAAGTCGCATCCGGCGGATTCCTCCCGCCACACATCAACCGCTATGGTCACGCTGTCGAAGCGCGGGTATATGCGGAAGACCCGTTCAATGGCTTTCTGCCCGTTTCCGGCGATGTACTGCTGTGGCGCGAACCGCCAAACCATCACCTGAACGACAGCAAACGCCTCTGGGCGTGGTCAAAGGTAATTGTGGATTCGGGCATTCGCTCCGGCGATCCTGTGACCGTTTACTATGACCCAACCCTTGCAAAGATCATCGCACACGGTGATACTCGCGAAGACGCGATCCGTCGCCTTGATCACGCGCTGGCACGAACGCAGTTGTTCGGCATCCGCTCGAATATCACTTATCTGGGGCGTATTCTCAACCACCCGGATTACGTCACGGGGAACATCAGCACCGAATTTATCGACCAGCACCCCGAACTGCTGGCGGATGAGCCGCCGCCCCCGCTCGTCGCGTGGATCGCGGCGGCGCTGGCGAAAACGGGCGACACTTCGGCGCATTGGCGCAACAATCCCTACCGCCCGATCAAGCACACGTTCAAACACGAGACGCAAGCGAAAATGGTGTTACTTGCGCCCCGCCCCATCGATAAATCCAAGTGGAGCGATTTTGACGTTCACATTGATGGGGTGCAGCATCATGTAGAGGCGTGGTCACTTCACGAACACCAGCTTGATCTCGCCGTCGATGGGCATCGCCAACGCGTAACCGTCATAGACGATGATCATGATGGCTGGTGGGTACACTGTTCAGCCGGTACATTCCAACTGACGTGGCTGTCGCCGCTTCCGGCAGGCAAAACAGCCGAAGAATCGGAAGGTTCACTGCGCGCACCGATGCCCGGACAGGTCATCCGCGTCAACGTGGAAGCGGGTCAGCCGGTTGCCAAAGGTGACGTTCTGCTCATCATCGAAGCGATGAAAATGGAGCATCGCATTAAGGCACCCTTCGCCGGAACTGTCGCCGAAATCCACTTTCAGATCGGGCAATCCGTGCAGCAAGGGGTAAAGTTACTGGAACTTCACGCGTCTGTCGTTGAATAAGCGGGCATTCCCGACGCTTTGCGCGACTCAAATTCCAATCAAATGGAGGCACACATGGCGTTTCGTAAGTCTATGAAGACCTTTCTCTTCGCGTTGATCGTGACCCTGCTGCTGGCAGGGCTGTCGGTCAGCGCCCAAGATGCAGGCATTTTGCGCGTGGGCATGAATGCCCCCGTCGTCCTCGATCCGGCACTGCATACGAACGACCCCGAAACCGCGCTCAACCGGGCGATCTACGACTATCTGGTCGAAGTGCTGCCCGACGCCACCATCGCCCCCAATCTAGCGACCGACTGGACGATCAGCGACGATGGGCTGACCTATACCTTCACGCTGGCGGAAGGCGTGACCTTCCATGACGGGTCGGCATTCACCTCGGCGGATGTCGTCTACACCTTTAACCGCCTCAAGGAAGTCTCGTCACCGGCGCTCAACCTGCTCGGCACATTTGAGGTTTCCGCGCCGGACGCCTCGACGGTCGTCTTCACGCTGAGCGCGGTGAACGCCGATTTTCTGTACGGCGTCGGCGCGCGGCAGGCATTGATCGTCAAGGACGGGCAAGCGCAGCCGAACGTGATCGTGGAAGGCGATACTCCGTATGTCAACTTTAACGGGACGGGACCCTTCGTGCTGTCGTCGTTTGACCCCGGCGCGCGCGCCGTCCTCACTGCCAACCCGAATTACTGGCAGCCCGGCGTCCCGGCGCTGGGGGGGATGGAACATATCTACATTGACGATCCGGTCGCGCAGGTCGATGCGCTAATCAGCGGTGAACTCGACTTCATCTTCAAAGTGCCGAGCCAGCAGGTCAGCCGCATCGAAGGCGCTGAGGGCGTGAACCTGCTGCAAATCGCGACCAGCCAGCACCCGGTCATTCGCATCCGCACCGACGAGGGTTCGCTTGGCGCAGACCCGCGTGTGATGGAAGCGCTCAAGTTCGCGACGGATCGCGATTTCCTCAACGATCTGCTGCTCGAAGGGCGCGGCGTGGTCGGCAACAATGACCCGGTTGCGCCGGTTTTCTCGTACTTCTATGACGGCTCGGTGGAAAATCAACCATATGACCCTGCCCGCGCCTGTGAGCTGCTGACCGAAGCGGGCGCGAATCCGCTCGAAACGACGCTCTACGCACCGAATGCTTTCGAGTACCCCGATCTCGCGGCAGCGCTCCAGCAGATGTGGGCGGAAACCGGCTGCATCAACGTGGATATTCAAATCCGCGAAGAAGGCTACTATTACGACACGACCAACCCGGACAATTACTTCGACGTGCAGTTGGGCATCACCGGGTGGGGCGCGCGTCCCACGCCGCAAATTCTGCTGAACGAAGCCTACATCGAGTCCGGTATTGCTACCGGCTTCAACGAAACCCGCTTTGTCGATGCTGAAGTCGAAGCGCTGGTCGCGGAAGCCCGTCAGACGACCGACGACGAAGCGCGGCGCGCCATTTACGCGCAGATCAGCACGATCTTCCGCGAACGGGGACCGATCATCATCCCCTATTTTGCGCCGCTGTTCGGGGCGACGAGCGCCCGCGTCCAGAACTTGACGATGGCACCCTTCCCCGGTGCGACTGACTTCCGTACTGTCTCGCTTGGCAGCTAAATTGGGTTATGTAGGGGCATGTTGTAGCATGCCCCTACCTGACGACTGATGACAACTACGCCTAATACGACAGCAGCCGAGACAACCAAGTCCAACGCGCTGACCAGCGCTTTACGCCAGCTCGTCCGCCGCCC
>JACSRG010000043.1 GCA_014879865.1 Anaerolinea sp. | reverse complement strand
AGCGACAGCAGCGCCCCGATCACGCCGACGTAGAGCGCGCCCTCGTCCAAGTTGATCCCCAGTACGCGGTGCGTGAAGTCCAATTGCCCGAACAGCGGGTGATTGAACGACGGCGTGACGACCGCCAGCAGATCGGCACTGTAGCGCACGGTGTCGCCGCTTTCTTCGTAGGCGGATGTGCTGACGGTCGCGCTCAACACGGGCAGCACGAACACCAGCATGATCGCACTGCCGATCAGCGCAGCGATCACCGTGCGGATGAGCGCCTGCCAATCACGGCGCAGCAGGTGCGCCAGCGCGATCACGACGGTCAGCGGCAGGACGACATAGATCAATTGCAGGATGTGCCCGCCGGAACACAGCACGAATCCGAGCGCCGCCAGCGCGATATAGACCGCGCGCTGCGGTTTTTCCGCCAGCTTGAACAGCCCGTAGACGTAGATCGGCACGCCCCACTGCACCATCAACCCGGCATGACCCGCGCCGAGATGCCCCTGCATCGTCGGGTAGAGCATGAAGACCAGTCCCGCAAGGAAAGAGGCGAAAAGAAGGACTGAGGACTGAGGACTGAGGACTGAGAATTCATCCTCTGCGTTCTTTGTGTTCTCTGCGGTTAACAAATACCTTGCTAGACCGAACACCGCCGTGCCGTTGAGCGCCAGCGTGATCAGCACGGTGATGTTGGCGGCGACGGGGAGCGGCAGGACATACGCCAGCAGCCACGCCGGGAAAAACTGGAGCGGATGCGCCCAGAGCGTCATGCCGTTGATTCCGTCCGGGTAGGCGAGGTTCGCCGCGAAGAACGGGTTTTGTCCGGTTTGCAGCGCGTGCTTGATCCACCAGATGTGGTGCGCCATTTCGTAGGCATCGCCATGCACATAGCCGATCAGCGACGTGGACAGGTTGAGGATCAGCGGGTAGGTGATGACGAGCGCGATCAGCAGGTAGACGCCGAAGGCGATCAATAAGGATCGTCGGATCATGGGCTTCTCACAGGGCGATAATCCGTCAGGTCGATGTGATGAATGCTCAGCGCGCGGCAGACGAGCGCGGGATCGGTCGGCGTCGGGCACGGCGGATCGAGCGCCAGCGTCAGCGTGTGCCAGCCGGGGGCGCGCACTTGAACCGGCAGATTCCAGCCCTGCCTCCCGCTGACCGTCCATGTCACGAGGCGGTCACCGTCGAGGGTCAGCCGCGCGCTGACGCCATCGCCGCTCAACTGCCCGGTGAGGATCACTTCGCCGGGCGCGGGCAGATAGAAATACAGGCTGGCGCTGTCTGTCAGCGTTTCCGGCACGCGGCTGATCGCTGTGAATCCGGGCGCGTCGCCCGTGTACGGTGGCAGCTCGAACAGGGCGTAACGCTCGTCCTCGTAAGTCGGCGCGCCGAATTGATCGCGCAGCCGCGTTTCGAGTACTCCCTCGGCGTCGTCCCACTCGCGGTGCAAGATCATGACGTCCGCGCCGAGCAGGTCGAGCAGCGCGGGGTCGAAGGTTTGCAGCAACCAGCCCTTCGCCGGAGACAGCGGCGTCTGCCGCGTGACATGCCCGCCGATCATGGGCTGATGATGTGCCGTTTGCAGATACAAGCCTTCTTTATCGACCAGCGGGTGATCGAAGGGCACGTCGAACACGGCGCGGATGTCGTCGCGGTCGGCAAGGGCGGCAATCGGCGCAGGGATGTCCGCCGCGACCGTCGGCACGGGAAACCAGAACTGGTACTCGAACGCGATCAGCCCGCCGATCACCACCAGAATCAGCCCGCGGATGAACGGCGGCGTGATCCGGCGGGCAATGGACTGCGCGCCATATGCCGCCATGATCGCCAGCGCGAAGCCGACGGCGAAATTGAAGCGTCCGGGGGTGCGCGCGGCGCTCAAGCCGGGGA
>JACSRG010000179.1 GCA_014879865.1 Anaerolinea sp. | reverse complement strand
TGCGGGGTAGAGCAGAGGCAGCTCGTCGGGCTCATAACCCGGAGGTCGTAGGTTCGAATCCTGCCCCCGCTACTAAATAAGCAAGATCAAGACTAAGCTTGGTGATATAGCTCAGTTGGTTAGAGCGACCGGCTCATAATCGGTAGGTTCGCTGGTTCGAGTCCAGCTATCACCACACTAACAACCCCGCAAAGGGGTTTTTTGTTTCCTATGCTGCAACCTGCAAAATGAACCAACGTCAAAGTATACTGTAATCAGTATACGGAGGTTCATCATGGCAGTTGCACGCGCAGTTCGCGAAGAAGCTCAACGATTACGGCGCACCGGCATGGCTATTCCAGAAATCGCGGAGCAGCTTGGAGTTGCAAAAAGCTCAGTCAGCGCATGGGTACGCAATATTGAATTAACACCACAGCAGATCGAACGTCTTCAAGAGCGAAAAAAGTCATACGGCGCTCAGAACAAAGGATCACGTCATAATCGTCAGAAGTATTTGAGCTTACGGCAATCCTACCAAGAAACTGGACGTGCCAAAGCACGAGAACAGCGCCCGCTGCATCTTGCGGGATGTATGCTCTATTGGGCAGAAGGAGCTAAACACCCAAACCGTTTTTACTTTGTCAATTCCGACCCCAACATGCTGAACTTGTGTATGCGGTTTTTACGTGAAGAGATGGGAATTCCTGATGGCGACCTAATCATTACGGTACTGTGCCACTTCAATGATCCCGTTGAAATGCGGCGGGTAGAAGCATACTGGCTAACCGAATTTGGACTCCAGCCCGAAAACTTGCGTAAGACACAGTTCAAAAAGGGTAGCGAGAAGAGTCGCCATGTGCTTCTCAACGGTGTGTGTGGTATCGGAGTAAAACGAAGCGTATGGTTAGTCCAGCATGTTTTTGGCGCGATTCAAGAATACGGCGGTTTCGACAACCCGGAATGGCTGTTCTAGCCTACGCCAGCTCCGGCGCGACCAGATCGTCCCACGTCTCGCGGCGGCGAACCAAATACCACGACTTGCCATTCGGATCGACCAGAACCTCCGGCGGGCGCGGACGCGCATTGTAGTTGCTCGCCATGACCATACCATACGCCCCCGCTGTGAGCACCGCAAGGCAGTCCCCGGCTGCCAGCGGCGGCAGTGCGACATCACGCCCAAGCACGTCAGTCGTTTCGCAGACCGGACCCACTACCTGAACGGATTCTCTCGGCAAGCCCTGCTCGACCAGCGGCACGATCTCATGATGCGCCTCGTACAGCGCGGGTCGAATCAACTCGGTCATGCCCGCGTCCACAATGGCAAATTTCGCCTCGCCCTGCTCCTTAATGTACTGCACGCGCGTGATCAACATGCCCGCGTCGGCGATAATCGCGCGTCCCGGTTCGAGGATCACCTCGTAACCCTCAAGCAGCGGCAGAATCGACGCGGCGAAGGCTTCTACATCCGGGACGATCTCGTCAGCGGAATAGGCGACGGGCAGCCCACCGCCAATGTCCACCGTGCGCATCGTCGGGTAAGGCTGAATCACGTCCAGCGCGGCACGAATTGCGGCTTGAGTCGCCGTCGTGTCGTGTAGTTGACTGCCAATGTGGATGTGTATCCCCTCGAATGACAGGTTCGAGAATTCGCCCTGCCGCGTCAGCAGATCGCGGATCGTCTCGGTACTCATGCCGAACTTCGCCTTGCCATGTCCAGTGGCGATATGGCGATGCGTGTTCGCGGCAACATCCGGGTTCAGGCGCAAGGCGACTCGCGCTACCATCTGAGCTGCGCCCGCCATACTGTTAAGCAGGCGGCATTCCTCGACGTTCTCGATATTGAACCAGCCCACGCCGCGACTAAGCGCGTAATACAGTTCTTGCCCGGTTTTGCCGACGCCTGCAAAGACGATGTTCTCCGGCTGTGCCCCCGCAATCAAGGCGCGGTGAATTTCTCCGGCGCTAACCGCGTCGATCCCCGCGCCCGCATTGACCAACATCTTCATGATGGCGAGGTTGCCGTTGGCTTTCGCGCTGTAATGGATGTGAGCTGTCGGGAAGGCTGCCTGAATCCGGCGCAAATTGCTGAGAAAGCGCGTCCCGCTGTAAATATAGGCAGGCGTCCCCACCTGCGCGGCGATCTCGGCGACGGCAACACCATCGCAGAACAACCGCCCATTCTCGTAATGGATAGACGTATTGAGCATGTCAAACAATCTTCTTCTATTCGCTGAACGAATCAGCGATGGTTAAAGTCGCAGTGAGCATTCCCGTACAGTATACACACCAATTCATGTGTTGGGGATTTTCCTCCATGTGAGTAATTTCTCAATTGATCTCTTCCCTAGGATTCCATAGACTTGAATAGTTCATGAGCTATTCTACATTGAGGACAAACATGACTTCACCATACACCTATCAATTCCTTGACGATGCTCCCATCGTCGTTTTCACACCGAACGCAGATTATCGCATCGGCACCGATCACGCCGCCTCGACAAAAGCGCTTCTGGACATCCTCGACCAATCTGCCCGACCGCTGGTGTATATCGCCGACCTCCAAGGTCTCCGCTACGACATCGACGAGATTATGGCGGGCGCGAGTACGGTCTCGCGCGGGAAGAACCCGACATACCATCACCCGAACATGAAGAAGCTCATCGTCGTGACGACCGACGACGGTCTCATTCAGAGTTATCAGGGGCTGGATAACCCGATCTTTGGCAATGTCCACGCCTATATCTACTCCACGCTTGATGACGCTCTCGCCGACGCTTACGCCTCAATCTAGCGTCGCACGCGATTCGATCCCCACATCCCTTCTCAATCCCATCAACGCCCGCTCAAACCGCAGCGGGCGTTTTTGCTTCCACACCCGATGCTCATCTCCGGCAGGCAAAAGGGATGGTCAACACCCGCTATTCAGAGTATCATCGAAACTCAGTGTATCCTATGCTTTTTGGCAACACAGGACATGCAGTGACCCCTGACACAAGCACGAAACTGGCGACGGAGTACGAAGCGATCCGCCGCCGCGAATACGAACTCATCACCGATCTGCTGGACATCGTGCCGAAGATCGACGGATTGGGTGAGGAGCGTGTGTCGCAGATGCGGGACGCGCTGTTTCACGCCGATCACCCCTATTTGATCGTCCTCATGGGACCCTACAACGCGGGTAAATCGAGCATCATCAACGCGCTGCTGGGGACTCCCGATCTGCTGCCGGTCGGACCAACGCCGACCACCGACCGGATCACGATTTTACGCTACGGCGAACAAACCGGACGCACCCGTTCCGGTGAAGTCGATACCGTCTTTTACCCGTCGCCGCTGCTGCAAAAGGTCAGTTTTGTCGATACGCCCGGACTGGAGTCGATTTTCCGGGAACACGAGGAAATCACCCGGCGTTTTCTGCACCGCTCCGATACGGTCATGCTGGTCATGATGGCGACACAAGCCATGACCGCGCACAACCTCGAATACATCAAGATGCTGAAGGAGTATGGCAAGCAGGTCATCCTGATTCTGAACCAGATCGACCTGATCACGCCGGAGGAACGCGAGACAGTACGCCAGTACGTGCTGGATCAAGCGCGCGGTGAACTGGGCAAAAATCCGGAAGTCTGGCTGATATCCTCGCGCGACGCGCTGGATGCGCGGCACGCCGACGGCACGGTCGATGAGGAGAAATGGGCGGCGAGCGGTATCAAGCAGATCGAGAATTACGTCGATCATCAGCTTGGCGATGTGCCGCGTCTGCGCCAGAAATTGCAAACCCCGCTGCAAATCGCGCAAAGCGTCCACAGTTCCGCGCTGACGGTCGTGCGCGGCAACCAGTCGGCGCTCGACCACTACCAGAGCATCTCGCAAAATGTCGATCAGCAGTTGAGCGTGTTCCGCCGTGAGAGCGAGAAACAAGTCACCACGACCGCCAGTGACCTCAAAGCCAAGTTCGAGGAAGCGGGCAAACGCGGCGCAGAAGCGATCCGCGAGCAGTTCCAGCTTTCGCGGGCGCTCGGCTCCGTCTTCCGGGGCTTTGCCGAACTTGTCGGCTTGTCGTCGCTGGCGCGCAGCACTGTCGGCGGCTCATACACCCGCGCAGCATTCGAGCGGCACAAAGTCTTCGAACCAATTAGCGAACTGCCGACCATCGCCGAGAAGCTGCCGCCCCGTCTCGAAGGCAAAGACCTGCAAGACGCCGACGATCTGGTCAAGTATGCGCGCCGTGAAATCGACGCGCTGCCCGCGCAGATCAAGTCAAAGGTGATCGGCACGGTGCAGCCGCCGACGCGTTACGACCGCGCCGCACTGCAAGCCGTGCGCACCGATCTGGAAACTATCGAGGACGAAGCGCGGCGGATCGAAACGGAGAAAATCGAGCGGGCGCTGCGTAATTCGCTGCTCTATCTCGCCGCCTACGAAGTGATTCTGCTGGTGTTCGCCATTTTCGTCTGGCAGGCAAATCCGTTCGGGACGGACGGCGCAGGCGGCTCGACCGAGTTGATCGTGATCATCGTGCTGCTCGGGTTGATGCTGCTCGGCTTCGCCTTCCTGCCCCTGCGCGGACGCCAACTGCAAAACGAGTACGTCAAGCGGATGCAGGCGCTCGGCGACAAGTACGCCGATGCACTGACACGCGCAGCCTCCAAGCAGATCGATTACGGCATGGGCTTGCGCCGTGACGCGATTGCCCCGCTCACGCGCTTGGTCGATGCACAGACGGAAATTCACACCACCCAGCTCAAGCGGCTGCAAGCGACAGGCGAACAGCTCGTCAAGATCGAAGCCGATCTCGCCGCGATGGGCAAACCCGGCTTACTGGGCGTATTGAGGTAATCATGGTCATACCACCGCAAACCATCGACGGAGCGCTGGCAGCGTTCCGTGAAGGCGAAATCAAACTGCTGACCGAGATCGCCACCGCGCTGGCGGATAACCCTGCTGCGGCGGAAGATCGGCGGCGCTTGCTCGACGTGGCGCAAGACCTGCGCGAGATGTTCTTCCTCGTCGTGATCATCGGGGAATTCAACGCGGGCAAATCGTCGGTTATCAACGCGCTGCTCGGCGATGAACTGCTGGCGATGGGCATCACGCCGACGACCGACGCAATCCACGTGATTCGCTACAACGAAACGACGACGCGCAAGCCAAACGTGCGCGAAGATGGCATCCACGAATGGACGCACCCGAACACCGGCGCACCCGGCGTGGCGCTGGTCGATACTCCCGGAACAGGGTCAGTCTTCCAGAAACACGAGAAGATCGCCAAAGAATTTCTGCACCGCTCCGACCTCGTGATCTTCGTAATCTCCGCCAAGCGCGCCTTCGCCGAGACCGAACGGCTGTATCTCGAACTGGCAAAAAGCTACGGCAAGAAGATCGTGCTGGTTGTCAATCAAATCGACTTGCTCAACCCGAACGAACTGCGCGAAGTACGCGGCTTTGTCGAACGGCAGGCGAAAGACCTGCTCGATTTCGAGCCGCTGATCTTCTTGGTCAGCGCCAAGGACGCTTTGCAAGCGCGGCGAAACGGTCAGCCGGAAGCAGGCAGCATCGAAGCCGTGCGCGCACACCTGCGCGGCGTCTTCAGCGAAGCACCGCCCGCCAAGCAAAAGCTGCTGGCGCAGTTGGATACGGCAGAACGCATCATCAAGCACTATTACGATGCCGCCCGCGCCCGCTGGGATCTTGTCAGCGTCGATACGACCAAAGTCCGCGACATTCAGCGCGAACTGGAAACGCAGTCCGGCGGTTTAGGCGGACAGCTTGCCCGCGCCCGCGCCGACATCGACACGGTGTTCGAGGGAATGCGTCAGCGCGGCTTGAACTTCATCAACCAGCGTCTGTCGCTGCGCAACATCGGACGCTCCTTCAGCCGCGAGGCGCTCCAAGCCGAATTCACCGAAACCGTCGTCGGGCAGGCGCTGCGCGAGATCGATACGGCGACCAACGACTACATCAACGCCTTGATCGACAACAGCCGCCAGTATTGGCGCGGTGTGATCTCGCGCTTGAACCAACTCAAAGACCTGCTGCAAGAAGTCGGCGGGTTGGATGCGGGCATGTATGCCGAACAGCGCGAGGCGCTTGAGGAAGCGATCAGCATCGCGGAAAGCGAACTCAAGTCGTATTCCAGCGGGCGGATGCTCGGCGAAATGCAAGAAGTCTTCAACACCAACGTCAATGGTTTCCTGCTCGGCGCAGGCGCAGCCGTGATCGGCGCGCTGGTCACTATTCTGGCGATTGCCGCGCCGGGTCCGGTCGTCGGGTTAGCCGCCGCCGCGACCCTGATCGCTGCGCCGATTGCCGCGCTCGGCAGCTATGCCGCCTATCGCTACTATCGCCGCGTCGCCAACGACACCAAAGCCGACTTCAACAAGCGCGTGGACGTGATCGAAAAGGCGTATCATGAAGCGCTGGATAAGGTCACAAGCAAGGAACGCAGCCGCTTGACCGAATACGGCAAGCAGGTCTTGACGCCGATTTTCAGCCGCTTGCAGGTGCTGTCCGAGCGTTACGAAGCACAGGCGGAAGGCTTCCGCAAGTACCTCGACCAGAGCAACACGCTGCGGCGCGGGATCGAGGAATTGAAGTAGGGGGCAAAAACCATGATTCTCGAAGATCAGCTTACGATTGTCCTGCAAACGCTGCTGGCGGGGGTATTAAGCGGGTTGATCGGGATGGATCGAGAACGACGGGGTCACGATGCCGGTTTGCGGACGCATATGCTGGTCGGCATGGGCGCGTGCGTTTTTACGTCGCTGTCCGTATATGCCTTCATGCCCGGTGATCCGGGGCGTGTTGCCTCCCAAATTTTGCCCGGAATCGGCTTTCTCGGCGCGGGCGCAATCCTCAAAGAAGGTCGAAACATTCAAGGCTTGACCACCGCCGCCAGCATTTGGATCACGGCGGCGGTGGGCATGGGCATCGGCGCGGGGGCGTGGTTTGCCGCCATCTGCACCACGCTGATCATCTGGTTCACGCTCGTCATCGTCCAGCGTATGAAACCGCCCAACTAAATCACATGCGCGGAAGCTGACGGTACGCGCTCGGCGACACGCCGACGATCCGTTTGAAAGCTTTGCTAAACGCATATGCCGACGAATACCCCACCCGCTGCGCGATGCCTTCCAGCGTAGCAGCGGGTTGACTGACCAACAGCGTCGCCGCAAGCTGCATACGCCAGCGAGCTAGGTAGGTCATCGGCGCTTCGCCTACCAGCGCCGTGAATTGGCTCGCGAACGCCGAGCGCGACAGGTTGACGACCGCCGCGAGGTCTTCGACCGTCCATGCGCGTTCCGGCTGCTGGTGAATGCAGCCCAACACCTGCCCGATCTGCGGATGGTACAGCGCATTCAGCCAGCCCCCGCCATTCGGATTGGCATACCCAATCCAGCTCCGAACAACCATGATGAACAGAATATCCAGCACGCGGCTGATGACCGTGTCCTTGCCGGGGTAATCGTGCCGATCCTCGAAGGCGATCAAGTCGAGCGGCGGCGTCAGCCAATCGATGGCGCGCCCATCCTGACCGGGGATGTGGATCAGCGGCGGAATGCTGGCGAACAGCGGCGACACGGCGGGAAGTTCCGGGCGGAGTTCGCTAAACATCATCGCCGTGATCGCGCCATGTCCGACAGGGGGATCGTCCAGCAGCTCGTATGCCGCTGTATGGCTCACCACGACGATGTCGCCCTGTTGGAGTAAGCGCTGCTGCGCGCGCTCCGCGTCGAGGATGCGCAGCCATGCCGTCCCCTGCTCGACGTAATGGAACGCCGCGTGATCCAGCGCCGAGAGACGCAGCCCCCAAGGAGCCGCCAATGCCACCCGCTTGAAGGCAGTTGGTTCCAGCCGCAGCGCACGCAGAACGTGAGTTAAAGCATCCATGCCGGTGATCCCTTCAGAGCTTTGAACATGCAGTCAAGCGTCACAGCCATTTATCTACCGGGCGACGCGGTCTACTCTTGAAGCGGATGGATTATCCCGTTTGAACGTGATCAAGGCAAAGTGAAACACAGCAAAGGAGATGGCATGGTACGCAAAATTGGACTCGTGACTCTGTTGGTACTGCTGTTGGGGTTGGGCGTCGCGCAGCAACCGGCGCAGGCGCAGCCGACCGGTTTGACTTACATCCTCGTGCATGGCGCGTTTCAGGACGCAAGCGGTTGGGCAGCCACGATTGACGCGCTGGAAGCAGCAGGTAACGCGGCAGTCGCCGTCACGCTGCCGGGGCGCGGCGACGATACCACCCCGATCACAGAAATCACGCTGGCGGCACATCGTGACGCGGTGATCAGCGTGATCGAGGCGCAGGATCAGCCCGTCATTCTGGTCGGACACAGTTTCGGCGGCATGGTGATTTCAGCGGTTGCCGAGGCGATCCCGGAGCGGATCAGCGCGCTCGTCTATCTGGCGGCGTATCTGCCCCAGACGGGCGATAGTTTGGTGAGCCTGTCCACGCAGGATCATTACAGCGTGCTCGGTCAGGAAGGCAATTTCCTCCTGTCGGAAGACTTCGCCTACGGCATGGTCAACGCCGACATCTTCGCCTCGGCGTTCTGCCCGGACTGCGCCGAAGACCAACTGCCCACTGTCGCCGCCTCGCAGTTGAACGAGCCGCTCGCCCCGCTGAATGAACCAGTCGAACTGACTGACGCGAATTTCGGCAGCGTCCGCAAGGTGTACATCCTCACAGCCGAGGATGTGGTGGTCAGCCCGCAGTTACAGGCGCTCATGCTTGCCAACACGCCGGTTGATCGCGTGTTCGCGCTCAATACCGGACACGCGCCGTACATCAGCCAACCCGCCGCGCTGGCGACTCTGCTGCTGCAAGCGGCGGAATAATCTTCTAGCCGAAGACGATCCCGAGATCGCGCGCCATTTGCACCATCTCGCCCTCGGGATCGACCTGTTTCATTTGCAGCGCGTCGATCATCGGCACCGACACGATATTTTCGCCGTGCAGCGCGACCATCTCGCCCCACTTGCCCGCAGCCGCCAGATGCACCGCCGCTGCCCCGAAGCGCGTCGCCAGCCAGCGATCATGCGGCGTTGGCTGCCCGCCGCGCTGCAAATGTCCGAGCACGGTCACGCGCACTTCCGCGCCGATGCAGTCGGCGATCATGTTGCCGACGATATAGCCAATGCCGCCAAGCCGCATCACCCCGCCCGACTTAATATAATACTCCTGCCCGCCGCCCACTGGCGCTGCGCCTTCGGCGACGACGATCAGGCTGTAGTTGCGTCCGTCGGTGCGCGTAGACTGAATGTGATCGCAGACTTTGCCCACGTCGAAGGGGATTTCCGGTATGAGGATCGCATCCGCGCCGCCCGCGACCCCGGTCTTGAGCGCGATCCAGCCCGCATTGCGCCCCATGACCTCCAGCACCATCACGCGGTGATGGCTTTCGGCGGTGGTTTGCAGCTTGTCGAGCGCGTCGGTCGCCGTGAGAATCGCCGTATCGAAGCCAAATGTCACATCGGTTTGCGCGAGGTCATTGTCGATGGTCTTCGGAACACCGACGATGCGTGCGCCGCGATCTACCAACTTTTGCGCGATTGCCATCGTGCCATCACCGCCCGCGACGATCAGCGCCTCGATGCCCAAGCCCTGCAAACGCCGAAGCGCTTCCTCCGACAGATCGACCGCCTCGACCGTGCCATCAGGACGCTCGATCATTTGCGTAAACGGGTTGCCGCGATTGACCGCGCCGAGGATCGTACCGCCGCGCGTCAGCAAATTCCGCACCCGCGCTTCATCGAGCACAATGGACGGCGCATCGTGCAGCAGCCCGTCGAACCCCTGCCGGATGCCGATCACGTTCCAGCCATAGTGATGTTTCGCCGTGAGCACAACAGCGCGGATGACAGCATTTAAACCGGGTGCATCGCCCCCACCCGTAAGAATCCCTATCGTTTTCATGATGTCCACATGTCGAAGCCAGCCAATCTGAGGCTGCATTATACAGCGCCGAAAGCACATTTGTGTTAAAATTGCCGCATATTTCACGCTGAGTTGAGAGACAAGATGGCACGAAGAAAAAGCACCACCCGGCGCAGTTCAACGAGCACTCGCACGACACGGGGAAGGCGCAAGAGTGACGCCGAACTGCGCGTCGAGCAGTTCACATGGGCGCTGCTGGTGGTCACATTCGCGATCACGCAGGTAGTGCCTGCTGGCACGCTCCCGAACTGGTTTGTCCCGCTCGCCGGTGCGTTCATTATCTTGGGATCAGGCTGGTATCAGTATTCGCGCCGCTGGCGCGTCAGCCCGTTTACATGGATCGCGGGCTCTGTTATGGCGCTGCTCACTTACTACGTCTGGCAGGTCAACCCGGCAGCGAACATGCTCGGCGCGGCGCTGCTGGTGTTTGCGGGTGTAATCTTGTTCGGCGTGATGACCGGTGAGACGTAGACGCTTGACTTTTGCGCTCACATAGGCTATTTCATAGGTGATGTTTTGTGCAGTTTGCCGAAAAGGACAAAATGACCGAGTCCACCCCCCGCGTGACCGTTGAAGATGTGCGAAAACTGGCGCTCCCTCTTGGGACGCGAGTCGTCGCCGGTGAGGGCTTGCTGCTCAGCCGTCCTGTTTCGTGGACAACGGTCATTTATCCTGAAGAAACGGTCGCCTCCAAGACGCTGCAAAAGGACGAGCTTATCCTGTTCGCACCGAGCGAGCACAACGGAACACGCAACCTGAGCGATTCCGATGTGGTGCGCTGGGCGTCAGAAACCCATGCCGCAGCCGTCGTCTTGAGCGAAACGCCCTCCCCGACCGCCATCGCCGAAGCGAATGCGTACAGCATCCCGGTGCTGTCGCTGCCGCCGGGCAGCCGCATCCGCCTTGTCGAGAAAGCCGTCGTCAGCCTGCTGGTCGATCTCAAGGGGCAAATCGAGCGGCGCGGGACGCAAATCTACCGCCAGCTCACCCAGATTTCCGGCCGCAACGAAGGTATGCAGGAACTGGTGGGGGCGATGGCCCGCCTCACCAACAAGGCGATCATCGTGCAGGACAAGCGCCTGCAAATCGTCTTCAGCCAGCTTCAGCCGCAGTTCGTCGCCTACTGGGAAGACATCGAGGCCTTTCTCCGCAAGCTGGATAATCTGCCGGTGGAACTGCAGGACCGCCACCGCATGAGCGAGGTGGACTACCCGGTGCTGCTGCAGTCGCTGGCCACGCCCGGCCTGGCCCGGCTGGTCGCGCCTATCGTCACCCGTGATGTCGGGCGTGGTTATCTCAGCATTATTGGCAATGACTCGGAACTCGACGACATTGACCAGTTGGTGGCCGAACACGGCGCGGCCGCCTGCGCGCTGGAGATGGCCAA
>JACSRG010000044.1 GCA_014879865.1 Anaerolinea sp. | reverse complement strand
GTGTTCCTGCTGCTGGCGGTCTTGCAGATCGTGCGCGGCTACCGCTTGATCTTCATCACCAACCTGCCCGATACGCTCGTCTTCACCGGGCTGATCCCCAAGCTGCTCGGCGCGAAGATCATGTTCGACGTGCGCGAATGCACGCCAGAGATGTTCATGGATCGCTTCGGCGGCAAACGCGACGGGCGCGCCGTGCGCCTGATGACGCGCATCGAACAGGCGGCGCTCAACTTCGTCCATGCCACGCTCACCTGTACCGAACACATGCGCCAAGCTTTGATCAGCCGGGGCGCTGATCCGCGTAAGATCAGCCTGATGCTCAATACCGGGCGTCCAATCCCGGTGGATCAGGCTGACGCCGCGCCGAAGGGCAGCGCGCCGCGCAGCGGCGGTTTCAAGATCGTCACGCACGGCACGGTGATCAAGCGCTACGGTCACGACGTGCTGATCGACGCGCTGGCGCTGGTCGCCGCCGATCTGCCGGATGTCCACTTGGAGATCATCGGCAAGGGGCAGGCGATCCCCGATTTGCAGGCGCAGGTCAAGCGCTTGGGCATCGCCGACCGGGTGACGTTCGCGGGCTTTTTGCCCGACGACGAGATGATCCGCCGGATCAAGGCGGCGGATTTGTGCGCGGTGACGCTGGTGCAAAACCCGGAAGCCGATCTCGTGCATACGCACAAGATGTTCGAGTACATGCAGCTTGCCAAGCCGATTGTCATCAGCGCGACCTCGGCGGTGGTCGAGTTTTTCGCCCCTGACGTGATGCGCATGTTCGCCCCCGGTGACGCGCGCGCACTGGCGAACGCGATCCGCGAACTGGCGCGTGACTCGGAGCAGCGGCGCACGCTCGGCGTGAACGCACTGCGCACCTACGAGCAGTATTCGATTCCCAAGCAGCAGGCGATCTTCATCGGCTTGGTCGAAACGCTGATCAAACCGCGTTCGCCGCTTGCGCCGCTGCCGGAGGGGTCTCCGCAATGACGCTGCGTCTTGTCCGCTACCGGGGCGAACCCTACCTCTGGGCGCTGATCGTCGGCGCGGCGCTCGGCGTGTTGAGCCTCGTCTCACCGCTGATCGCCGTCGGCTTGATCGCCGGGGTGGTGTTCGCGGCGCTGGCATTCGCGCGCCCGGTCATGCTGTGCTACGTGCTGGTCGCGGCGGTGGTCTTTCTGTCGGGGATGCCGCGCGGCGGACTCGTCCCGCTGTTCATCCCGAATGAACCGCTGCTGGCGGCGGCGGCGGGCTTCACTTTCGTCGTGCTGCTGCTGCGGCGCGACGGTCGCCGCCTGCCCAACGCGGTGATCGCCGCGCTCCTCTTCATGATCCTCGGCACGGCGATCATCCCGGTGCTGATGTACTACGTCCGCGACTTCCCGCTGTCCACCTCGGACATCTTCTCGCTGGTCGCGCCCGCGCAGTACGCGCTGATTGTGTGGATTTTCGCGTCGCTGCCCCGCGATGACGACGACCGCTACCGGATCGTCCACTTCATGCTGATCTGCGGCTCGATTGTCGCGGCGATTGGCTTGCTCGAAGCGATCCGCGTTCCGTTCGTCGTTAGCTTGATCCGCGATTTCTACCCCAACGTGCATTTCAACACGGCGGCAGAACTGGGGCGCATCACCTCGATCATGGGCGCGTGGAACTCGCTCGGCAACTTCCTGATGATCAACCTGATCATGGTGCTGGCGCTGCACGGCTATCCGTCACGCGGCAAATGGGGCAGCATCAACCTGATCGTCAACCTGATCCTGTGCGGCGCGGCGCTGCTGGCTAGCGGATCGTATGCCAGCCTCGGCGGGCTGGCGCTGAGTCTGGTGCTGGTCAAGACGTTTGACCGGCGCGGCTGGCAGATCATTTTTCTGCTGCTGCTGAGTGTGTTCGTGCAGCA
>JACSRG010000472.1 GCA_014879865.1 Anaerolinea sp. | reverse complement strand
TCGGCGCGAGCGGCATCATCCGGGTAAGGCGGTGGAGCCATGAACAACTGCTCTCGCGCCCCCGGCGAACTCCCTTGCAGTTCAATCGGCACTTGACAGTACAGCGGTTCGGGCGGCGCGGTTTGACCGGGCGCGACCTGCAAGATCACCGAACCGGGCGGCAGCGGCGACACCAGCACGCGGTAAATATCCGGCTCGACTTCGCGCAGCCAAGGACCTGCTGCCGGGGGTTGATCCGGTTCGATGGGTTCAGCTTGCGGATAATCCAATCCTTGACCGTTCCAGCGGGCAGCGGGCGAATCGAGCATCCATTCGCTCACGCGCTGCACGCAGTCAAGCGCGGGATCAGTCAGCGCGCGCAGGAAGCACAGCGACTGCCGCGAAATCCCCGGCGGCTGATCCATGCGATCCGCTTGCAGCGCGCCATCCACGCCGAACTCGTTGAGATAGGCATTGTTACCGTAGATCGTCGTCATGAGCGTATTCCAGATCGGCGCAGCGCCGGTGAGCCCGGTCGTGTTGACCATCGGTTCGCCGCGCGTATTGCCGACCCATACGCCAATGGCGACGTTGCGCGTAAACCCGACCGTCCAGTTGTCGCGGAAGTTATCGGTCGTGCCCGTCTTGACCGACGAGGCAATGCTGCCGGTATAGAGCGAACTGCCCGCGCCCATCGCGGGTTGGCGCGCTGGCTCATCCGCCAGAATGTCGCCAATGATGTAGGCGATGCGCGGATCGAGCACCTGTGTGCCGTAACCCTGCCGTACCTGCGATTGATCGGTGAAGTTCCCGGTCGGGCAGCCTTCCTCGTACTGATAAATGATGTTGCTGTCGCTGTCGAGGATGCACAAAATCGACGTGGTCGGCACGTAGACGCCGCCATTGGCGAACACTGAGTAGGCACGTGTCAGTTCCAGCAAGGTGATGTCGCCGCCGCCAAGCGTGAGCGACACGCCGTACTGACTCGCATCCTGACCGAGGCTTTCCACCCCGAAACGGCTCATAATCTCCAGCAGCGCCGGGACGCCGATCTCACGCAGGGTTTGCACCGCCGGGATGTTGTAGCTGTTGGCAAGTGCCGTCCGCATCCGCACGGGACCATGAAATGTGCGGTCATAGTTGACGGGCGTGTAATCGCCCATGACCGTCTGCGTGTCCCAGATGATATCGCCGGTGGTGAGCGCGCCCAGTTCCAGCGCGGCGGAATACGTGAAGGGCTTCATCGTGCTGCCCGGCTGCCGCAGGGACGTGGTGACGTTCACACGCCCGTCGATGTTGTCGTTGTTGTAGTCGATGCTGCCAACCATCGCCAGAATCTGCCCGGTCGTCGGCTGCAAGATCAGCACCGCGCCGTTCCCCACATTCTGACCCGCCAGTCCGGCGATCTGGTTGGCGGCGGTCTCCTGCGCCAGTGTATTCAAGCTGAGATCGACCGTCGTATAAATCCGCAGCCCGCCGCGCGCGATTTCTTCCGGGCTGTAGCCGAGATCGCTCATCAGCGCTTCGAGTTCCTGCCGCGCGTACACGGTAAAATGCGGCGCGCGCAGCGGCACATCCGGCGGTTCGGCGAAGGTCAGCCCGGCGGCGAGCGTCGCATCGCGCTGCTGCGACGTGATGTAGCCCTCATCGACCATGCGCTGAAGCACGATCTCCCACCGTTCCATAACGGCGGCTTGCACTTCGGGGTCAGGGTTGAGCGGATCGAGATTCGCAGGCGCTTGCGGCAGCCCCGCCAGCAGCGCCGCTTCGCCAAGTGTGAGTTCGCTCACATCTTTGTTGAAGAAGGTTTGCGCGGCGGCTTGCGCGCCATACGCTAAATTTCCATAGTAGATTTCGTTCAGATAGAGTTCAAGCACTTCCTGCTTGGTCATGCGCCGCGCCAGCAGGAACGCCT
>JACSRG010000045.1 GCA_014879865.1 Anaerolinea sp. | reverse complement strand
GTGGGGTGCGCGTGGACGTTGCGGGCGATCTCTTCCGGCGTGAGTTCGGCGTTGCGCGCCAGCGTCAGTTCGGGCAGCAGTTCGGTGACATCGGGACCGATCAGGTGCGCGCCGAGGATTTCGCCGTACTTCTTATCGCTGATCAGCTTGACGAAGCCCGCCGTCTCGCCGAGTCCATGCGCCTTGCCGTTCGCTTGGAAGGGGAACTTGGCGACGTTGACTTCATAGCCTTTATCGCGCGCCTGCTTTTCGGTATAGCCGAAGCTGGCGACCTGCGGTTGGCAGTAAGTCGCGCGCGGCATCATGTCGAAGTCGAGTTCGACGGAAGGCGCGCCCGCGATGTTTTCGGCGGCGATGATGCCCATTGTTTCGGCGACATGCGCCAGCATCAGCTTGGCGGTGACATCGCCGATGGCATAGATGTGCGGGACGCTGGTTTGCATCTTGCCATTGATCTCGACCGCGCCGCGTTCGGTCAGCTTGACGCCGGTCTTCTCCAAGCCGTAGCCTTCGGTGCGCGGCTTGAAGCCAATCGCCTGCATGACGCGATCTGCTTCCAAGACCTGCTGCTTGCCGTCGGCGGTAGTCACGGTGACTTTCGCGCCCGTCCCGGTGTCCTCAATCGAATCGACACGAGTCTTGGTCATCACCTTGACGCCCAAGCGCCGGTACTGCTTTTCAAGTTCCGCCGAGACTTCTTCGTCTTCCAGCGGCAGCAGGCGATCCAAGAATTCGACAATCGTCACATGGACGCCGTAAGCGTGGTGGACGTAGGCGAATTCCACGCCAATCGCGCCGCCGCCCGCGATGATGATCGACTTGGGCAGCGCGTCCTGCATGATCTGCTCTTCGTAGGTGACGACGTTCTGGCTCAACTGCGTGTTGGGGATCAAGCGCGTGACCGCCCCGGTCGCCAGAATCAGGTTCTTGAACGTGAGCGTTTCCGTCCCGCCCGCGTTCAATTCGACGGTCAGATTGTGGTCGTCGGTGAAGGTCGCCCACCCATCGTATTCGTCGATTTTGTTCTTCTTCATGAGGAAATGCACGCCCTTGACGCGCCCATCGGCGACGCTGCGGCTGCGCCGGAACGCCTGCCCATAGTCGAACGAGATTTCGCCGGTGACTTTGATGCCGTACTTGTCGGCGTCATTCTTGAGCAGATGCGTCAGTTCGGCGTTGCGCAGCAGCGCCTTCGACGGGATGCAGCCGACGTTGAGGCACACGCCGCCCCAGTATTTCTTCTCGACGATGGCGGTCTTCAACCCGAGCTGCGCGGCACGAATCGCCGCAACGTAGCCGCCGGGTCCCGCGCCAAGCACGACGACATCATATTGCTTCGCCATTCAGTAAGCTCCTAAGCTGTAACATTGAATGCTATGATTTTAATCTGAGCGGGGGCAATCGCAAAGAGTCCATCTTGATGAGAGGGGTATAAGTCAGACTGATGGGGCATGATCGATCATGCCCCATAGGCACCAACTTAAGCCACTGCCGTTTGACCCCACCCCCGACCCCGTGCGACCTTCGGTCGCCGCGAATTCGGGAGAGGGCGGGAACTGACAGGGGTAGGTTTTTCATTATTGCCCTCATCCCCCGTCTCCTTCTCCCTCAGGGAGAAGGGGTGAAACGCGCGGTACCCGTTCTTCTTCCCTCTCCCTCAGGGAGAGGGATTGAGGGCGAGGGCGGGGCTAGGAAGCACCGTTCGGGCGCAGTGTGAACTGGCTGAGACCCTCGCGGACGAGCATCGGCGGGTCGGTGTCATCCCAACGCCACACGGACACGGGGACGGTCGCCATCTGCTGACGGTTGTCAGGGTCATTCAGAGGATCGACTGTGCCGTCGCCGACAGCTTCGAGCCATGCTTCCAGATTAGGGACAGTACTGACCCACACGCTGCT
>JACSRG010000687.1 GCA_014879865.1 Anaerolinea sp. | reverse complement strand
GGCGGGGCGCAGATTTACCTGAAGCGCGAAGATTTGGCGCATACCGGGGCGCACAAAATCAATAATGCGCTCGGTCAAGCGCTCCTCGCGCAGCGCATGGGCAAAAAGCGCGTGGTGGCGGAGACGGGCGCGGGTCAGCACGGCGTCGCCAGCGCGACCGCCTCGGCGCTGCTCGGCTTGGAGTGCATCGTCTACATGGGCAGCGTCGATATGGCGCGCCAGCAGCCGAACGTCTTCCGCATGAAGCTGCTCGGCGCGACCGTCGTCCCGGTTGAGAGCGGCAGCAAGACGCTCAAGGATGCGATCAACGAGGCGATCCGCGATTGGGTGACGAATGTGGACAGCACCTTCTACCTGCTCGGATCGGCGCTGGGACCGCATCCCTACCCGATGATGGTGCGCGATTTCCAGAGCGTGATCGGCATTGAAGCCCGCGAACAGATCGTCACCGAGGCAGGTCGCCTGCCGGATGCGTGTGTCGCCTGTGTCGGCGGGGGCAGCAACGCGATTGGCTTGTTCCACGCCTTCCGCGATGATGAAAACGTCGAGCTGATTGGCGTGGAGGCGGGCGGACACGGCATCCTCGGCGGCGAACATGCCGCGCGCTTCGCCGACCCGAACATCGGGCGGATCGGCGTGCTGCATGGGACGAAATCGTTCGTCATGCAAAGCGAGGACGGGCAGATCGTCAACACGCACAGCATTTCGGCGGGGCTGGATTACGCCTCCGTCGGACCTGAACATGCCTATCTGCGTCAGAGCGAACGCGCCTACTACACCTACGCCACCGACGAGGAAGCGCTCGCCGCGCTGCAAACCCTCTCCAAGCTGGAAGGCATCATCCCCGCGTTGGAAAGCGCGCACGCCGTCGCCGAAGCGATCAAGCGCGCGCCGACCATGCCGAAGGACAGCATTTTGCTCGTCAACCTGTCCGGGCGCGGTGACAAAGACCTCGACACGGTGATCAAGGCGCTCGGCAATGGTTAGCCAGAAACACATGGTCTCGTTCTTCCCGGTTAACCCGCGCGGCGAAGTGCTGCTCCAGCAGCGCGATCACGCGCCGGGAATCGCGTATCCCGGTCATTGGACGATTTTCGGCGGCGCGGTCGAACCGGGCGAGTCGCTCGACGAGGCGGTCAAGCGGGAATTGTGGGAAGAACTTGAACTCGACATCCCGCTGCGCCACTGGCACACGTACACCTGCCCGGTGCGCAGCATCCCCGGCGAACTGGACGTGGTGGTGCATGTCTACGTGGGCGAGACGGATCGCGAAGTCGAGTCGCTGACGCTGCGCGAAGGTCAGGCGATGGGCTACTTTGATCGCACGGGCGCGGCGGCGCTGAATGTCGGCTTTGCCAAAGCGCCGATCATCGCCAAGTTCTTTGACGATCTCGAAGCGGGGCGCATATGAGTGTGACGCTGGCGCTGACGTGGCATCCGCGCGGTGAGCAAGAGCGTTTTGTCCGCTTGTACTCGCGGATTCGTGCCCTGTATCACTCAATCTCGCTGGTGCTGTCACCGAACGCGGACGCTGAAGCGGTCGCAGTGCTGCGCGGGCTGGATATTCAGTTTGCCGAGCAGGGGAAGTGGTCATCCGGGCGCTATGTCGCGCTGAAACAGGGGATCGAGTCGGGGGCAGATTTCATCCACTACTGTGACGCGGATCGCTTGATTCGCTGGGCGGAACTGCTGCCGAATGAACTCGCCGTGACTGTGGAACGCCTTCAAGCGGCGGATTTCACAGCAATCGGTCGCAGCACCTACGCTTTTGAGACGCATCCCAAGTCGCTGCAAACTACTGAAGCCCTGACCAACCGCGTGATGTCAGGGTGGCTTGGTCAACCGTCGCTTGATCTGGCGTCCGGCTCGAAGGGGTTCAGCCGGGCAGCGGCGCGCTTCATCCACCGCAACAGCCAACCGATTCGCCCGATGGGGACGGATGCGGAGTGGGCGATCTTAGCGCGGCGCGGCGGCTTCTCGATCCAGAGCGTCGAAGTCGATGGGCTGGATTGGGAATCGGCGGATCAGTATCAGGATCAGGCGGCGGATCGCCAGCGTCAGCAGGAAACCGCCGATGCCTATGACGCCAAGCCGCGCAGTTGGGAATTTCGCGTCAATGTTGCTAACGAAGTGATTGAAGCGGGACTCGATGCGCTGTCGCGCCCGCTGATTGAGGAAAAAACATGAGTCAGCCATTACCTCACCTGCTTTACGAGCCGACGGGCGGGAGCGCGCCGTACCCGCTGATCGTCTATCTGCACGGATCGGGCGAACGCGGCGATGGCAGCAATCTCGATGCCGTGAAACTGTACGCCGTTTGCACCTACTTGGAACAGGGGAATACGCTTCCGGCATATGTGCTTGCGCCGCAGTGTCCGCTAAAGGTGTCATGGGGGCAGGCGATCAGCCGCCTTGACCGCACTATCGACGACGTAATCGCCGCGCATGACATCGACCAGCGGCGCATCACGGTAACCGGGTTCAGCATGGGGGGGTATGGCGCGTGGTCATACGTCACGCAGAACCCGAATCGCTTCGCGGCGCTGCTCCCGGTCGCCGGGACGACGCTCCAGCATGAGATTTTCATCCCGGAGCCGATTGATCCGTGCGCGATTGGTGACACGCCGCTGTGGATGATTCAGAGCATGGGCGACCCGATTGTGCATACGGATCGATCCGACGCAGTGGCAGCCAAGTTGAACGAGTGTGGCGTCGAATACACCTATACGCGCTACAAGGCAGAGGGTCACACCGAAGCAGCGCGGCGCGCCTATGCCGACCCCGCAATTTACGAGTGGTTATTGAAGCAGGTCAAAGCATGAACGGACTTCAGGCGATCAGCGCGATGTTCGCGCGGGCAAAAGAACAGGGGCGGTCGGCATTTCTGCCGTACTTCCCGATTGGCTACCCGAATTATGCCGCCTCAGTGGACATGATCGAGGCGATGGCGGCAGAAGGCGTAGACGGTTTCGAGATCGGCATCCCGTTCAGCGACCCGCTGGCGGATGGCGCGGTGATTCAGGCGGCGACGCAGCAGGCGCTCGAAAACGGCACGACGGTCAAGGCGTGTCTCGACGCGGTGCGCGAACTGCGGGCGCGTGGCGTCCAGCAGCCAATGCTGATGATGGGCTACTTGAATCCGCTAATGGCATACGGCTTGGAGCGCTTCGTCGCCGACGCGCACGCGGCGGGCGCGGATGGCATCATCGTGCCGGACTTGCCGCCGGAGGAAGGCGCGCAGTTGGCGCAGGCGTGCGCGTGGGAAGATATCGCGCTGGTCTTCTTCCTCGCGCCGACCAGCGGCGCGCAGCGGATCGAACTGGTGGCGGAGCAGGCGACGGGTTTCATCTACGTCGTGTCGCTGACCGGCGTTACCGGCGTGCGCGATCAACTGCCGCCGGGGCTGACCGAATTCATCGCGCGGGTGCGGCAGCACGCGCCGAGCATCCCGCTCGTGATGGGCTTCGGCATTAGCAAGCCGGAACATGCGCGCCGGATGAAGGAACTGGTGGACGGGTTCATCGTCGGTACGGCGATGGTGCGTGCGGGCGGGCAGGGGATCGCTGCGGTGCGGACGCTGGCGCACGATCTGCGTCACGCGCTTGACGAAAATTCAGCCGAAACCGCCTGATCGCGGAAGAATATTGCACGTTTACATCGGCATGTGAAATTTTCGCTGGTGACGCCCCGGTGACGTTGACACGCCTCTATTTGCCGTGCTATGCTCTGCGCTAGATCAACTGCAAGGACAGTGACCCACATGCGTTCGCGCTTCGCGTTTGCCTACTTCTATTATTACTTTACGGGCGACATAGTCGAAGGTCGGACGCTGCAAGCTGTCTAGCGGTTGGTAAGTACAAATCGTGTCATCCGTGAGGCGCAGAGCAGAAGCTCCGCGCCTTTTTTATTGAAGGGGCAGAGGCAGGAATGAAGTTTAGAGGCGTGCGGGGAGCGATCACCGTAGAGGAGAACACCGCCGGGGCGATCTGGTCGGCGACAGCAGAACTTCTGCAAGCGTTGATCGCGGCGAATGGTATCGAGGAAGACGACGTGGCGAGTGTGATCTTTTCCTGTACGCCTGATCTGAACGCGGCGTATCCGGCGAAGGCGGCGCGCGACCTCGGTTGGCGGCAGGTCGCGCTGATGGGATGTGTCGAAATGGATGTGCCGGGCGGTGTGCCGCGCTGCATCCGCGTGTTGATCCACTGGAATACGGCGAAACCGGCGGGCGACATCCGTCATTGTTTCTTGCGCGGCGCTGTCGTGCTGCGCCCTGACTTAATTGCGGAAAAACAAGAAGAATGAACCGCAGAGAACGCAGAGGAATAATGCTCTTTTCTCGCCTCTGCGCGCTCTGCGGTTAATCGATGGGGGATGGGGACATGATCGTAGTGATGAAGAAGGGCGCGTCGGCGCTGGAAATCTCCAATGTGATCGCGCGGGTGCAGGCGGACGGGTATCAGGCGCATTTGACCGAAGGTGACGAGCGGACGATCATCGGCTTGGTGGGCGAAAGCCCGACGCCGCTGCGTGAAGACAATTACAGCACGATGGGCGGTGTCGATAACGTGATGCGCGTCTCCGTGCCGTACAAGCTGACGAGCCGCGAGTATCACCCGGCGGATACACAGGTCGCGCTCAACGGCTCGAAGGCGGGCGGGAGCAAGGTGCTGGTGATCGCGGGACCGTGCTCGGTCGAGAGCCGCGAACAGACCATCGAGATCGCCTGTGCGGTCAAAGAGGCGGGCGCAACTGCCTTACGCGGCGGCGCGTTCAAGCCGCGCACGTCCCCGTACAGCTTTCAGGGGCACGGCGAAACCGGGTTGAAGTGGCTGGCGGAAGCGCGTGAACGCACGGGCTTGCCGATTGTCACCGAAGTGATGGATCCCGGTCTCGTGCCGCTGGTGGCGCAATACGCCGACGTGCTGCAAGTCGGGGCACGCAACATGCAGAATTTCGTTTTGCTCAGCGAAGTCGGCAAGAGCCAGCAGACGGTGCTGCTCAAGCGCGGCATGGCGAACACGATGGAAGACCTGCTCATGTCCGCCGAATACATCCTCGCGCAGGGCAACAAGCGCGTCATGTTGTGCGAACGCGGTATCCGCACCTTCGAGAAGTACACGCGCAACACGTTCGACATCAACGCGATCCCCGTGCTTAAGGCGCGCACGCACCTCCCGGTGATCGCCGATCCCAGTCATGCGGTCGGCTACAGTGAATATGTCACGTCGATTGCGCTGGCGGCGGTGGCGGCGGGCGCGGACGGCTTGATTGTCGAAGTGCATCCGACGCCGGAACGCGCGCTCTCGGATGGGCGGCAGAGCCTCAACTATGATGGTTTCAAGCAGATGATGGCACGGATTCGGCTGGTCGCAGAAGCAGTAGGACGCACGGCATGAGCGGTGGCTTTAAGTGCCGTCACCTGACGGTGGTCGGATTGGGCTTGATGGGCGGATCGCTGGCGTGCGCGCTGCGCGAACGCGCCGAACACATCACCGGCGTGGATCGTGACCCGGCGACGCTCGACTATGCGCTCAAGCACAAGATAGTCGATGCGGCGGCGGATGACCTTAAGGCAGGCGTGAGCGAAGCCGATGTGGTGATCCTCGCCGCCCCCGTGCGGGCGATTCTGCACATGCTCGACGGGCGGATCGGCTCGTATTTGCGCTCGAACACGCTGCTGATCGACATCGGCAGCACCAAAGCCGACATTGTCGATGCGATGGCGAACCTGCCGATTGGCGTGCAAGCCATCGGCGGGCATCCGATGACGGGCAAGGAGTCGAATGGCGTAGAAGCCAGCGACGGCGCGCTCTATCGCGGGCGTCCGTTCGTGCTGTGCGCGGCGCGGCGAACAACCCCGGCGGCGCGCGAACGGGCATTGGCGCTGGTCGATGCGCTCGGCGCTCTCCCTATCGAAATGGACGCGCACAAGCATGATCAGGTGGTCGCGGCGATCAGTCACTTGCCGTATTTGCTCAGCGCGGCACTGGTGGCGACGGTCGCCGAGGAAGGACGCGCCGACGATGCCGTGTGGAACTTGGCGGCGGGCGGCTTCCGCGATATGTCGCGCTTGGCGGGCAGCGACATCAAGATGATGGGCGACATCCTCAGCACGAATACGCGCGCGGTGGCGAAGATGCTGGCGCTCTTCCGGCGCGAACTGGCGATGATCGAAGCGATGTTGATTTCGCAGGATGATGTTAAACTGGCGGAACTGCTGCGTCCGGCACGCGAAGCGCGGCTGGAATGGATGCGGCGCATGACAGCCCGGACTGAGGCGGGCAAACATGGCACATGATTACTTCGCAGTCCGACCCGCGAAACGTCTGCGCGGGACGACGACTGTTCCCGGTGACAAATCCATGTCGCATCGCGCGGTGCTGTTCGGCGCGCTGGCACAGGGCGCGACTCATGTCCGCGCGTGGCTGCCCGCCGGTGATACCGAAGCCTCGCTCGGCGCGGTGCAGGCGCTTGGCGTGCGCGTGGAGCGTCACAGCGAGACGGAACTTACAGTTCATGGCGGACAGCTACATGCGCCGGATCAGCCGCTCGATCTGGTCAACGCGGGGACGGGAATTCGCTTGCTCACCGGAATCATGGTCGGGCAGCCCTTTCCAAGCATCCTCGATGGCAGCGAACAATTACGCCGCCGTCCGATGAAACGCATCATCGACCCGCTGCGGCTGATGGGGGCGGACATCGAAGGTACGAACGGTTACGCGCCGCTGCATATCAAGCCCGCTACGCTGCGCGGGATTCAATACGATCTGCCGATGGCGAGCGCGCAGGTCAAAAGCGCGGTGCTGCTGGCGGCGCTGTTCGCGGAGGGCGAAACCGTCGTCACCGAGCCGGGGGCGGCGCGCGATCACACCGAGCGAATGCTGCGGGCGATGGGCGTCGATGTGGCGGTGGAAGGTAATAAGGTCACGATCCAGCCGACGCGAACGCTGCGCCCGATGGATTTCACCATCCCCGGCGATGCGTCTTCGGCGGCGTTCCCGGTCGTCGCGGCGTTGATCATCCCGGACAGCGACATCACCCTGACCAATATCAACCTGAACCCGACGCGCACCGGCTTGTTCGACGTGCTGCGCGAGATGGGGGCAGACCTGACGATCACCGAGACGGGAACGGAAGCGGGCGATCCGGTCGGCACGATCCGCGCGCGGCACAGCCCGTTGAAGGGCGTGACCGTCGGCGGCGAAGTCGTCGTCCGCATGATCGACGAGTTCCCGATCTTCATGGTGGCGGCGCTGTTCGCCGAGGGCGAGACGCTGGTGCGCGACGCGGGCGAACTGCGCGTCAAGGAGACGGATCGGCTGGCGGTGATGACCGCCGAACTGACCAAGCTCGGCGCGACCATCGTCGAGACTGAGGATGGTTTCTATCTTTCTGGCGTGCAGAAGTTGACCGGGGCGAAGGTCTTCGGGCATGATGATCACCGTATTTCGATGAGTCTGGTCGTAGCGGGCTTGGCGGCGGACGGCAATACCGACGTGATCGACGCCGAATGCGCGGCGGATTCGTTCCCCGGCTACGCCGAGACGCTGCGCAAGCTGGGCGCGAATGTGTGGGCGCAGGCATTGGAAGCGGGCGAATGACGCTTCACAAGGTCGGCGTGATCGGTTTCCCGATTGATCACAGCCTTAGCCCGGTCATGCACAACGCGGCGTTTCAGGCGCTCGGCATGACCGATTGGCTGTACGACAAAATCGCCATTCCGCCGGACATCATCAAACTGTCGCTGCGCGAACTGCGCGATCACGGCTATGTCGGGATCAACGTGACGATCCCGCACAAGCAGGCGGTCATGCCCTACGTCAAAGCGGATGCGACTGCACAAGCGATTGGCGCGGTCAATACAATTGATTTTCGCACCAACGTCGGTACAAACACCGACGTGATCGGTTTGATGGACGATCTCACCGCACATGACATCAAGGTGGCAGGCGAGAAGGTCATTGTGTTGGGCGCGGGCGGCGCGGCGCGGGCGGCGGTCTACGGGTTGGCGAACGCGGGTTCAAGCGTGATCCTCGTCAACCGCACGGCGGACAAGGCGCAGGCACTGATCGAGGCACTCGGCGTGGCGGGGCAGGTCATGACGGCGGATGAAGCGTTCGCGGCGGGGGCGCGCATCATGATCAACTGCACGCCGGTCGGGATGCACCCGCACACGGACGAATCGCCGTTGGAGACTGTGCCGCCGGGAGTCACGCTGTACGACATGATCTACCGTCCGGCGGTCACGCGGTTGATGGATCAGGTCACGGCGGCGGGGGGACGCGCCGTCGGCGGCTTGGGGATGCTGGTGCGTCAAGGTGCGGCAGCATTCCACCTGTGGACGGGCGTCTACCCCCCCGTTGACGTGATGCGCCGCGCGGCAGAAGAAGCATTAAAAGAAAGAAAAGAAAGTGCGTAACGCAAAGACGCTAAGTCGCCAAGACGCAAAGGAGAGAGAGTCATTGAACCTTTCTTTGCGCCTTGGCGTCCTTGCGTCTTTGCGTTGAGTCTTGGTCTTTGCGGTCATGAGATGAGGTAGCACATGTTGCGATTTTTGACAGCGGGCGAGTCACATGGACCGACCCTCACGGCGATTCTTGAGGGGATACCGGCGGGACTCGCGCTCGATACGGACTACATCAATGCGGAACTGGCGCGCCGCCAGATCGGGTATGGCTCTGGCGGGCGCATGAACATCGAACGCGACGAGATTCACATCACGTCGGGGGTCGCCGCCGGATTGACGACGGGCGCGCCGCTGGCGCTGTGGGTCGAAAACCGCGATTTCAAGAACTGGCGCGACAAGAATATCGAGCCGATGACGACCCCGCGCCCCGGTCACGCCGACTTGACGGGAGCGATCAAGTACGGCTACCGCGAACTGCGCATCGCGCTCGAACGCGCCAGCGCCCGCGAAACAACCATGCGGGTCGCCGTCGGTGCGGTCTGCCAGAAGTTCCTCGCCGAGTTCGGCATTTTGATCGGCGGCTACGTCACGCAGATCGGGAGCGTGGTCGCCAGCATCGACCCGGCGCTGCCCTATGATCAGCGGCTCATTGCGGCGGAAGCCAACGATGTCCGCTGCCCCGATGCGGTATCGGCGGAACGGATGCACGAGGAAATCCGGCAGGTGAAAGTCGATAAAGACACGCTCGGCGGGGTGATCGAAGTCGTGGCGCTCGGCGTGCCGCCGGGACTCGGATCGCATGTGCAGTTTGACCGCCGCTTGGACGCTAAGATCGTCGCGGCGATGGTCAGCGTCCACGCGATGAAAGGCGCGGAGATCGGCGAGGCGTTCGAGAACGCGGGCAAACGCGGCTCGGACGTGCATGACGAGATCGGCGTGACCGAAGACGGCACGCTGTACCGCAAGAGCAACCGCGCGGGCGGGTTGGAAGGTGGGATCACCACCGGCGAACCCATTATCTGCCGCGTGGCGATGAAGCCGATTTCCACCGTGATGAAATCGCTCGAATCGGTCAATCTGGCGACGGGGCAGCCCGAACACACGACCTACGAGCGCAGCGACTTCTGCGCGACGCCGCGCGCCGTGCCGATTCTGGAGTCGATGATGGCGTTCGTCATCGCCGAAGCCTTGATCGAAAAGCTCGGCGGGGACAGCGTGAACGAAATGAAGCCGCGTTTCGAGAGTCTGCGGCGCGCGCGCTTGAGCGATCTGCCGATGGACAACGTGGAGTGGCGCTTTGACTACCCTGAATGATCGCAATATCGTGATTACGGGCTTCATGGCGACGGGTAAGACGACGGTGGGCAAGCTGGTCGCGGAGAAGCTCGGACGCCCGTTCATCGACACCGACGATGTGATTGTCCAGCGGGCGGGCAAGTCAATCCCGGAGATATTCGCGCAGGACGGCGAAGCGGCGTTCCGGCAGATGGAGCGCGATCTTGTGCAGGAGTTGGCGCAACAGCGCGGACTCGTCATTGCGACGGGCGGCGGGATGCTGGTCGATCCGGTCAACCGGGAGACGATGCTTAAGTCAGCCTACGGCTTCTGTTTAGAGGCGGAACCGGAAGAAATCGAAGCGCGCTTGGCAGGGGAAACGGGGCGTCCGCTGGCGGGAAATTGGCGCTATTTATACGAACAACGACGCGACGCGTACAAAGCGATTCCCAATCACATTGGCACGCAGCGGCAAACAGGGCAAGAAATAGCTGACCGAGTCATCAGACATGTCATCGACTGTATTGATGTCAGAACGCCCGAAGGCTCGTATGCGATTCACTTTGATCCTCAATTCATACAGAGCGACTTTACGATTTACCGCCGCAAATTGGCTGCTGTTGTGACGAATACGACGCTCGACAAGCTCTATAACATTCGCTTGCAGTCAAGTCTTTATCCAGATGCGATCATTACGATTCTTGACGGCGAACAATACAAAACGCTGGAAACAGTCGCAGCATTGTATGGCGAATTTGTCAAAGCAGGCTTAGATCGTTCATCGGTTGTCTATGCGTTCGGCGGCGGTGTGGTTGGCGATACAGCGGGCTTTGCGGCGGCGACGTATATGCGCGGAATTGACTTCATCCAAGTCCCGACCAGCCTACTCGCGATGGTCGATTCGAGCGTCGGTGGCAAAGTCGGCGTGGATTTGCCACAGGGGAAAAACCTTGTCGGCGCGTTCAAGCAGCCACAAGTCGTCATCATCGATGTCAACGTACTAAACACGCTGCCCGAACGCGAATGGCGCTGCGGCATGGCGGAAGTCATCAAGCATGGGCTGCTCGCTGACCCGGTGCTGCTCGACCTCGCGCCGAACTACCGCGCTAACATTGACGAGATCATCCGGCGGGCGATTCAGGTCAAGGTCGATGTGGTCGAAGCCGATCCGTATGAAAAGGGGATTCGCGCCCATCTCAACTTGGGGCATACCTTCGGTCACGCCATCGAGCAGGTGAGTGGCTACGCTGTGCCGCACGGCGAGGCGGTCGGCATGGGCTTGATCGCGGCGGCGGTGCTGTCGGCGCGCTTGGGCATGTGTCCCGCCGATCTGCCGGAGTACGTCGAAGGCGTGGTCGGCGGGATTGGCTTGCCGACGCGCATGGGCGACTTCGACCCCGAAGCGATCTACGCGGCGATGTCCACCGACAAGAAATGGCAGAGCGGTCAATCGCGCTTCGTGCTGCTGGAAGGCATCGGCAAGCCGAAGATCGTCACGGGCGTGCCGAAAAGCGATGTGCTCGCCGTGCTGGAACAGATGAAGTAACGATTGAACCGCAGAGAACGCGGAGAACGCAGAGAAAAGAGCAAGAAAAAGCGCAACGCAAAGGCGCAAAGAAACTTACCTAACCCCCTTCCCGACCTTCCCCCGAATCCGGGGGAAGGCGCAA
>JACSRG010000046.1 GCA_014879865.1 Anaerolinea sp. | reverse complement strand
AGCAGGTGCAGCCGCTTGAGGATGTGACCGATCCACTGGGCATCGCCCATTTTCTCGACCGGTTGCCCCATCAGGCGCGCGACCTTCTCACGCAGCACCGCCGCCTTCACCCACAGCGTCCCGCTCTGCCCGCGCGTCATGATCTCCAGCGCCTGCAAGACCGCTTCCTCGCGCTCGCTCAGCGCCTTGCCCTGGCTGATCTGCTCGTCGGTTTCAGCGGCTGTGGCGATCGCCTGCAGCAGTCCGCTCACGTTGCCGTGTTCCTCGAAGAACGCCGCCAGCGCGACCAGCGGCGACCACAGCTCACTTGAACGGTTGTGCAGGGTATGCAGTGCTGGACGCTCGAAATAATTGGTGTAGATATACGGGAAGGCGGTCAGCGCCAGCGTGTAGAGCTGGTGTCGGATGGATGCGCCGTCGAAGTCCGGCGGGAACGAGGGCATCTTCTTATCGGTGCGGCGCATCGGGATAGCGATGCACCGTGACGCGAGGATGTCCTCCAATCCGGCAATCGCCGCCAGAATCTTCGGGGAGTACACGTCGAACGCTTGGGGCTTCATGTCCTCGCCGATCAGCCGGATCGCGGGCATCCCCTGCTTGTAGCCGCTGTTCAGGAGCTGCCGGATCTGCTGCATTCCGGGGTCTTTCGGGTTGTGATAGCGCTCGGCTTCATCGATGCCGACCGTGCAGCTCGTGTAGTGGATCAGCCGGAACATGGATGGCCCGGTCGGGTCGGACGTGCTGACCATGTTGAAGGCGAGCGGCTGCATCACACGCATGACGGTACTCTTGCCGCTGTTCTTCGGACCGTTCAGCGCCATGTAGGGGTACGCCGGAAACATCGTGTAGAAATACGTCCCAATCGCCCACAGCGTGAGAATGGCACTCTCGACCTCAGACCTGAAGTCGACGTACTGCGTGAACAAGTCATGCACGGTCTTGAACACTCGTCCTGGCTCGACGTTGTCGCCTTTCAGGAACCGTTGAATATCCGCGAAACGCCAGCGCATCAGGAAGTCCGACCCTTCCGGCAGCACCCGCAACGCCACTTCTTTGCCGTTGATTGGGATGATCTGTGCGTCGCTCAAGCGCACCAGCTCACGCGATGACGTGACAAGATAGGGCTGCGTGTTCAGCCGATTACCCTTTGTCCGCTCAGTGACCGAGATCGTGACGAGCGCCACTTCGCGCTGAAAACCAAGCGCGGGCGAGAGCAAGGGAATGTCGTCGCCCAGAATTTGCGGCATATCGTCGTCGGTCTCCTTTTCCACCTTGCCGCGCGCCGCTTTGAGCAAGTCATTGAACACGCGCCCTTTGATGCCGAGCTTCGCCAGCGCCGCCCGGAATTCGCTCATCTCCAGCTCATCCAGGTCGGTCGCGTGCCTGAACAGGTCGCGCACCGCATCCTTCTTTTCCAGTCCAGTCAGAAAGACGGCGCGCTCGATCTCGCCTTGCAGCCATGTTTTTGCCTTATTCAGCACCTCCTGGGCCGCTTCAACGGTACCGCCATGCTGCGCTAACCAGTCATTCACATCCTTCACGCCGTCGGGCAAACGGGGAATCAGCGCGGTCGCACCGAGTGCCTTTGCAATCTCGCGGTTCTTCTCGAGGGCGTCGGGTGTATTGTCCAGCGCGACGAACACGCGGCGGTGCTGGCCCAGTTGCTTCAGCAGCTCGTTGTTGACGTGCATTCCGGCGACCGCCAGCGCTGGAAGGCCCCATTCCCCGAACGTAATCGCGTCCGCCTGCCCTTCGACCAGGACGACGCGCTGGGCATCGGCGCTGTACAGGTGATTGCAGTATGGACGACGCTCACCTAGAATTTCGCGCGGCGGGTTGTAGTGCTGCTTGCCTTCGATCGAGCGTCCGCTCAGATACGCCAAACGCCCCCGTTCCAGATGGATGTA
>JACSRG010000047.1 GCA_014879865.1 Anaerolinea sp. | reverse complement strand
ACGTGAAATGGCATTTCAAACCTCACCCCCCTGCCCCCTCTCCAAGTGGAGAGGGGGAGGGCGCAGACGCAAGTCCCCGCGCCAAGTGGAGAGGGGATTTAGAGGTGAGGTTTCGTCTAACACGTTTCCTGCTCCCCGCGTTCCTATTCGTCTTGATCGCTGCCGCCGTGATCGTGCCGCTGGCGTTGTGGAGCGCTCACCTTACCCGCGCCGCGCTGACACCTGTCGAAGCCGGTGTGTTTTCGCTCCAGCCCGAATACCTGCTCGGCGTGGTGTTCCCGCAGAGTCACGGCAACCCCGAAGTGCTGACGTATCTCGGCATCGTGCCGCTGATTCTGGCGCTGATCGGGGTCGTCACGGCGCGGCGGCGCGTCCTGTTCTGGGTGATCGCCGCGCTGATCGCCGGGTGGTACGCGCTCGGTTCGAATGGACTGCTGTGGAACGCACTGACGCAGATCGCGCCGGTGCTGCTGTGGTTTCGCGTGCCGTCGCGGGCGTGGCTGATCGTCATGCTGGTGATCGCGCTGCTGGCGGGGTACGGCGCGGATCGCCTGAAAAACCGCCCGCTGCAAATCGGCGTGCTGATCGCCGTTGCGCTTGAATTGATCCTAACGGGGCGCAGTTGGCTCGAATGGCGGGGCGCGGATTATTGGCTGCCCGCTTCGCAGCGTGCGCTGGCGGAATACCTGATCGCCGATGATGTCTACCGCGTGTACTCCCCGACGTACAGCCTTGAACAGCAGGTCGCAGAGCAGTATGAGATCAAACTGTTCTACGGCGTCGATCCGTTTCAACTGCGCAGTTATGTTGGACGAATACAGCATTTTAGCGGTGTGCAATCCGACAGCTACAGCATCATTCAGCCGCCGCTGCTCGGCATGTTGGGGGATGACTTGGCGACCGCCAACCGGGATGCGCACCTGAATATCGTTGGCGGGCTGGAAGACCCGGGCGTGTCGCACGTCATCGCCGCATATCCGATTGAAGATTCGAGACTCCGCTTGCTCGATATTGTCGAAGGTGTCTACGTGTACAGGAATACAAGCTACCGTCTCGAATGGGTGTCGGATTGGCGTCACTGGTGGTATGACGATGCTCCAGCTTACTTCGGCTTACTCAGCGCCTTGTTAACGCTGATCGCGGGGTTAACTCTGCTGTGGGGAATGTGGCGCGCAGTGAGGGCAAAGTCATGATGCGCCGCTTCACCTACTTTCCGCTGATTCTGCTGGCGCTTACGCTGGCGATCTTGTATTTCCCGCTGCTGCGCGGCGAAGCCTTCTATTGGGGCTTGCCGACGCTGCAATTCTATCCGTGGCGCAGCCTCGCCTATGATCTGCTGCGCGATGGGATTCTGCCGCTGTGGAATCCGTACAATGGCGCGGGCGCGCCGCTGCTGGCGAATTACCAGTCGGCGCTGCTCTACCCGCCAAGCTGGATCAGCTTGCTGCTGCCGCGCGCGGCGCTCGAATGGTCGATGAGCCTGACCGCCGTGATCCACCTGTGGATCGCCGGGTGGGGCATGTGGCGCTTGACCGGTCGGCTCGGCGTGAGCGACTTGGGGCGTGGGGTGAGCCTGTTCGCCTTCGCGCTGACCAATTACCTCGTCGCGCGGTTGTTCACCTTCCCGATCATCACGGCGGCGGCATGGCTGCCATGGATCGCGTGGGCGGCGCTCGGCGTGCTGATCACCGGGCGGCGGCGTGAGGTCGCGTGGCTGGCATTGTTCACGGCACTGATTTTGCTGGCGGGTCACGCGCAAACGGCATGGTACAGCCTGACGCTCGTCGGGTTGATGAGTCTGTGGTGGGTGGTCGCTGACCCCACCCCCGAATTCGGGAGTGAGGGGGGATTGTCGCGATTCTCGCGCCTCCTCGCCGTGATCGCAGGCATGGCGCTCGGTGCGGGCG
>JACSRG010000554.1 GCA_014879865.1 Anaerolinea sp. | reverse complement strand
GTCGATCATGAACATTTCCGCGCCGAGCTGTGCGGCAAGTCGCGCGAGTCGGGCTTGCGACTCGAAGTTTACGTCGAACAACGTGGCTTCCCACGAGTTGTAATAAACCGGATGCACAACGCGCGGATGCGGCAGCACCTGTTCGCGGACGTAATCGTGCATCGTCCGGCTGGCAGCCCCGAACCCACCGCGCGTGAAACCTGCAAGCGACCGGGGAGTCGTGAACACTTCACCCGCGCCCAAACGCCATGCGAAATCCCAGTCGTTCACGCCGATGCTGACGCGGGTCGAAGCGAAATCGGTGACTTCTGCCGCCAGTTTCCAGTTACCACTCCAATCGAGCAGCCCGAACCAGACCGCGCCCTGTTCTTCGTCAGCGCGTCCATCATCGAGCGCGAACCACGGGTGATGATGGTGACTGCTCGTCAGACGGCGGCTCTCCAGCACAGTGACCCCATGCGCCAGCGCCGTACGTTCAATATGCATTTCGTCGAACCAGCGTCCGTGCAGATGGGTCAGGCGGTAATGATCGCCGGTGGGCAAATGCCACTGCGCCGAGAATGCCCGCTCTATCGTCATGGGCACAGCACCGTCATTCGTCAGCGTCGCCCACCGCTCGATCAGGTCATAGGCGGCGATTACGCGATAATGGAGCGTCACGCGCAGTGGATAGACCCCATCGCGCAGTGTGATCCGCAGTGTATCCCCGTCGATTTCGCAGCCCTCGAATCGCGGTGATATATCGCGCACGCCGTCCGCCTGCGTCACTTTCAGGCACGGTTCGACGTATTTCATGTCCTCATAGCCGGGGTATTCTTCCGGTGTAAGCTGCGACGGGTTATTGAAGGGACCCCATGCGCCGGGGTTGGGCGGAACGGGGTAATCGTCGAGAAAGGGCAGACGTTCACCCCAATAACTATGTGCCAGCAAGCCCGCCTGATTCAAGCCAAAGGCGTAGGCGGTGCGGTCGGTTTCGAGGATAAACAACGAATTATGCAAACTGATAGGCATCGAAGTTTCGCCTTCCTAGAGGGAGGGATAAACGGTGGCATCACGATGAAGACGTCCGCACACGGTCAACGAACACGCCGGACAAGCCGACATACTCGGCGGGGTTGAGCAGCGCCTCGATGCGCGCTGCCGAGAGGTGGGCAGTGATCGCGGGACGCTCCTTGAGCACGTCGGCGAACGGTCGGCGCTGCTCAAACGCCTCCATTGCCGCCTCGTAGATCAAATCGTGCGCCGTTTGCCGCCCGACGAAACGTCCGAGTTCGAGCATGACGCGCTCCGCCAGCAGAGTCCCGCGCGTTACGTCGAGGTTGCGCGTCATCGCGTCGGGGTACACGCGCAGATCGCGCAGAACGCGCAGCGTCATCTGAAGCGCCCCGTGTGTCATCACGCAGAGTTCCGGCAGATATGCCCACTCCATCTGAAAACTTGACCAGTCGCGCTCGTGCTCGTGGTTCATCGCGTCGAAGGCGATCAGGGTTTGGGCGCGGGTGAGCCGCGAGAGCGTCATGATGGCTTCGCACAACATCGGGTTGCGTTTCTGCGGCATCGTGCTGCTGCCCACCTTGCCCATCGCGAAGGGTTCTTCGACTTCGCCGAATTCCGGCTTTTGCAGCAAGATGATCTCGTGGGCGATTTTGCCAAGCGTCGCGGTGATCATACCGAGCACGGAGGCGAATTCCGCCAGATGATCGCGCGCGGTATGCCATGCGATCTCCGGCACGTTCAAGCCGAGTTCCTGCATCAGCCGCGCCTGAATCGCCAAGCCGTCTGCGCCGACGCTGGCGAGTGTCCCCACCGCCCCACCGAACTCCCCGATTAGCACGCGCGCCTTGCAAGCTGCGAACCGCTCCTGATGTCTGCGCAGTTCTGCTACCCACACGGCGACTTTGAAGCCAAAGGTGATCGGCAGCGCTTGCTGCCCGTGTGTGCGCCCCGCCATCAGCGTATCGCGGTGCTTGCCTGCCAATTCCCCAGCAGCATCGATCAGGTCGCTGAGACTGGTCTCGAACAGTGGATATGCCTCTTTGAGCTGCAAGATGAGCGCGGTGTCCATGACATCCTGCGTCGTCGCACCCCAGTGAACATAGCGCCCTGCGTCCCCGGCGCAGCGTTCGCTCAACTGCCAGATGAGCGCGACGAGCGGGTGCACCGTCTCATCGACGCCGCGCTTGATTGCCTCGATGTCCATATGGGAAGCGTGAGCCTGACGGGTAATTTCGGCAGCGGCTTCGACGGGGACGAAACCGAGCGCCGCTTCGGCACGCGCCAGCCCGGCTTCAAAGTCCAGCCACTTTTGCAGCAGGTTGAGGTCATCGAAGACCGCGCGCATCTCCGCAGTGCCGTACAAATCGCGGAAGAACAGCGAATCGATCACATGGACAGGCATGACGACCCCTATTCTTTTTTCATGTCCTTCGCGGCAAGCACGCGCACGCCGTTCAACGTCTGCTGGATATGCCGCTCAATCGCGATGCGCAAGCGTTCCGAGTCACGCATCCAGCAGGCATCGAGGATTTCTTGGTGTTCGGCGTTGATCACGTCATGTTTGTCTTTGATGAACAGGTAGCGGTAACGGTAGCGTTCGGCGAGATCCCATAAACCCGACAGGATATCGGTGAGGTAGCTGTTGTTCGCCGCATCGTAGATGATGAAGTGAAAACGGCGATTCAGTTGGGTAAAATCGTCGTAATGATCCTGTTCGAGCGCGTCGCGCATCTGCCCGGAAATGATCTTGAGTTCATTCAACTGAGCATCCGTAAGCAGGGCGGCTGCTTTCGCGGCGACCTGTCCCTCAACCATCATGCGCGCGTCGTACAGGTTTTCGAGATCGTTCAGCGAGAATTCCGCAACAAACGCGCCGCGCCGGGGAATGATCTGCACAAGCCCTTCGCTTGCGAGCGTTTTCAAAGCTTCTCGTACGGGAATCAAACTGGTGTTGAGGTCTTCAGCCAACTGGTTTTGATCGATGCGGGTTCCGGGGGGCAGTGTACCCTTCAGAATGGCGTCACGTATGCGCTCTTGGGCAATTCCAGAAACCGTTTTAATCCCATCGTCGATGGGCTTCAACATCCTGCTCATGTTTCTCCAGCCTCGTACCTCAACCTCTTGCCAACAATCCGATAAATGATAAACTACAATTTATAAACTTTCAACCACACCTGTGTGGAGAGCGTTCTTATGCCCTTTCTACCCCTCCCTGCCCCGCTGCGCCAACATATGCTAGAGCAAATGCTGCTCATCCGTGCAGTTGAAGATCAAGTGCAGGCACTGTTCATGGAAAACGTGATTCGCGGCACAACGCATCTCGCCAATGGACAGGAAGCGGTCGCGGTGGCGCTGGCAGCCCACGTGAATGCGGCACGCGGCGACACAGTCACCTGCACGTATCGCGGTCACAGCCACGCGCTTGCGCTCGGCATGAGGCTGCGCCCGTTTTTCGCCGAGATGATGGGCAAGGTCGGCGGCTGCTCCAAAGGCAAAGGGGGTTCGATGCACCTGACCGATCTCTCTATCGGCTTGATCGGGACTTTTGCCGTCGTGGGTGCGGGACTGCCGATCACAGTGGGTGCGGCGCTCACCGCGCAGGTCAAGCATAAGTCCTCCGTGCATACGGCGCTTTTCGGCGACGGCGCGGTGAACATCGGCGCGTGGCATGAATCACTCAATCTGGCAGCGGTCTGGAAGCTCCCGGCGATCTTCCTGTGCGAGAACAACCTTTACGGCGAGTACACGCCGTACCACGCGACTGCCCCCGTGCCTAATGTCGCCGACCGCGCCGCCGCCTATGCACTGCCCGGCATCATCGTCGATGGTCAGGATGTGGAAGCCCTGCACGCGGTGATCGGGCAAGCTGTCGAACGCGCACTTAGCGGCAGGGGTGCAACCCTGATCGAAGCGAAAACCTATCGCTACAAAGGACATTCGCGCACCGACCCGGCAGCGTACCGACCGGCAGGCGAGTTAGAGCAGTGGTTGGAACGCGACCCGATCCGCATCCTCTCCGACCGCATGATCGCCGATGGTCAGCTAACACCTCAACAATTGGAGTCGCTGCGGCTGGAAGCCGACCGCAGCGTAGACGCGGCGGCGCAGTGGGCGCTTGCCCAGCCGTACCCCGAACCCGCCACTCTGTATGAGGACATTTGGGCATGACGACGATTTCTTATCGAGATGCAGTGCGCCGCGCGCTCGACGAAGAGATGGCACGCGACGAAAACGTGATCTTCTTCGGCGAGGATGTGGGACGTTCCGGCGGGGTCTTCAAAGTGACACCGGGATTGTTCGAAAAGTATGGCGAGACGCGCGTGCGGGATACGCCGATCTCCGAAACCGCTATCGTCGGCGCGGGAATCGGCGCGGCGATCACGGGGCTGCGTCCGGTCGTGGAGCTGATGTTTGCCGATTTCGCGGCGGTGACCTACGACCAGATCATCAATCAGGCAGCGAAGATGCGCTATATGTCGGGCGGACAGATCAAAGTGCCGCTGACAATCCGTATGGCTCAGGGAGGCGGCATGAATTTCGGCGCACAGCATTCACAATGCTGCGAAAGCTGGTTCATGTCCACACCGGGACTCAAGATCGCCGTGCCGGGAACACCTGCCGATGCGCTCGGTCTGCTCAAAACGGCGATTCGGGACGACAACCCGGTCGTGTTCCTCGAACACAAAGCCTTATACTCGGATCGCGCCGAAGTGCCGGACGAGGAATATCTCATCCCGTTCGGGAAGGCGACCGTTGTACGCGCCGGAAGGCACGTCACCCTTGTCGCCATTCAGCGCATGGTGCAAATGGCGCTCAAAGCCGCCGAGCAGTTAGTGCACGAGGGGATCGAGTGCGAGGTGATCGATCTCCGCACCCTCGTTCCGCTCGATCTCGACACGGTGCTGCGTTCGCTGCGCAAAACGAACCGGCTGATCACCATCGAAGAAGCGCCGCTCGCGGGGGGATGGGGCGGCTTTGTCGTCAGTCAAGTGCTGGATGAAGCGATCTGGACTCTCGACGCGCCGGTTATCCGTGTCACCATGGGCGAAGGGATCGTGCCGTTTAGCCCGCCGCTTGAGAATGCGCTCATTCCCGACGAACATCAGGTTATCGCCGCCATCCATCGGCTTGGAATCAAAGTGTGATGTCCCAATTATTCGCGTTCCAATCCGGCAGTCTCAACATCGTCATCGAACGCGCCGACGACGAGGAAGTGCGACTGCTGCACTTCTCCTCGCTGCCCTTTACAGGGAGATCGCCGTCCACGCGTATCCAATCGCTGATCGAGCTTCAAACGAGCGGAGAAAACCACGCCGACCATCACGCGAAGAAATACACGGGAACGCTGCCGGGGACGCGCCTGCGCTTCGTCGCCCTGCGCGAAATCCCCGTCGATGGCGGCACACGCGTCGAAATTGACCTCGACGACGCGGCAACCGGGCTGTTCGTCAATTACTACATGCAGCTTTACGCCGGCATTTCGATGGTGCGCGTCTGGGCAGCAGTGACGAATCGCGGGGGTGTGCCGGTCACCCTGACGTTCGTCTCAACCTTCGCGCTGTGGGGACTCGCGCAAGACACGACAGGAGCGTGGGCGGATTCGGTACGTTTGCACCTCCCCCATCATACGTGGTGCAGCGAATCGCAGTGGCGCACGCACACCGTACGCGATCTGGGACTCGCGGCGCTCCACGAATTCTCGTTGAAGCGAATCGCCTATGCTTCGACCGGCACGATGTCAACATCCGAGTATTTGCCGATGGCGGTGCTCGAAAACACGTCGAACGGATGCAGTTTGTGCTGGCAGATCGAGCATAACGGTTCGTGGTACTGGGAGATCGGCGACAAGCAGCGCGACCTGTATATACGTCTGAGCGGACCAACCGACCGCGAAAGTCAGTGGTCGAAGCAGTTAGCGCCGGACGAAACCTTTGTCACCGTGTCGGCTGGAATCGGGGACGTGCGCGGCGGGTTTGAACAGGCGGTACAGGAGCTCACGCGCTATCGCCGCCGCATTCGCCGTGCCGCGCCGGATCAGCAGACGCTGCCCATCGTTTTCAATGACTACATGAACTGCTTGATGGGAGACCCGACCACCGAAAAACTCATGCCCTTGATCGAACGAGCGGGTCGGCTTGGCTGTGACATCTTCTGTATTGATGCGGGTTGGCACGGCGATGGTTACTGGTGGGACAGCGTGGGCGAATGGCAGCCATCGCAGCGGCGCTTTCCCAACGGTCTGCGAGAAGTCGTGGACGCGATTCGCGCGCACGGTATGATCGCGGGGCTGTGGCTGGAAATCGAGGTCATGGGCGTGAAGGCGCAGTTGGCGCAGCAGCTCCCGGAGGAATGCTTCTTTCGGCGGCACGGTGAACGCGTGATCGACAACGGGCGCTACCAGCTCGATTTCCGCCATCCGCGAGTCGTCGCACACGCGAACCACGTCATCGACACGCTGATCCGCGACTACGGCATCGGCTATTTCAAAATCGACTACAACATCGACGCGGGAGCAGGAACGGAGATCGACGCGGACAGCCCCGGAGACGGACTGCTCGAACATAATCGGGCGTATTTGCACTGGCTGGACAGCGTACATGCGCGCTATCCAGAACTGATCGTGGAAACCTGTGCCAGCGGCGGGATGCGCATGGACTGGGCAGCGCTCAGCCGCGCCAATCTACAATCCTCCAGTGATCAGATGGATTATCGACACACAGCGCGCATCGTTTCCACCATTGCCGCCGCGCTTCCCCCCGAGCAATGCGCTAACTGGGTTTATCCGCTCGCCTCTGACGACGATGAAGCCGTGATCTTCAATTTGATCAACGGGATGCTGATGCGAATTCATCTCAGCGGGCAGCTCGACAAGCTTACGCCCGAAGCTGTAGGCTTGATCGAGAGCGGGCTCACCTTCTATCGCAGCATCCGCTCGCTCATTTCAGTCGCACTCCCTGTATTTCCGCTGGGATTGCCAGCACCTATGTGTCAGTGGTTGGGCTTCGGTCTGCTCACAACCGATCGCTTGCTCCTTGCCGTCTGGCGTCTCGACTCAGAAGCTGAAGAGCTTCATATCAACTTATCAAGCTATGGACAACTGCATGGACGTCTTGCTGCCACATTCCCTAGTGATACGGATATACAGGTTGATACGGTCAAAAAGGATGCCATCGTCCGCATACCGAATCGTTTCTCTGCGCGTCTACTTGTTATTGAGTAGGGCGAAGGGTCTAGACCAACGCATCCTTGTGCAAATAGTCCAACACTCGTGTACCAAGACTTAGCGCGATGTTTCAACTGAATTTGAAGGAATCGCCGGACTATCCTCTACTTCAACGTACTTGTGGCATTGAACAAGCACATCGTCAATTCGGGTATCGACTGGCACCACGCCTTTGCAGATGTTCATGACATCCGGGCATCGACCGGCGAAACGACAGCCTTGTCGTAGATACTCTTCCTGTTCCAGTTCAGCAAGGGTGACGGTGGTCGTCCAGCGCAGTTGCGGATCGGCTTGGGGAATAGAATCGCGCAGCAGCTTCGAGTACGGATGGCGGGGCTTCATCAACACTTGATCCACGCTTCCCATTTCGACGATTCTACCGCGGAACATGATGGCTATCCGGTCGCTGACGTAATAGGCGGTCGCGAGGTCGTGCGTGATATAGAGAATGCTGACGCCCAATTCATCCCTGAGCTGTTTGAACAGGTTGACAATCGACATGCGCAGGGAGGCATCGACCATAGAAACCGGCTCATCAGCAATGATCAGCTTCGGATCAGTGACCAGTGCGCGGGCGATGGAAATACGCTGAAGCTGTCCGCCGGAGAATTCGTTTGGATACTTCCCGGCGATTTCCTGATAGGTCAACCCCACTAGACGCAGTTTTTGATCGATTCGGGCGACGGCTTCCTGTTTTGATCCTGCCAAGCGGAAGTTCCGTACCGTTTCGTGGAAATAGACATCGACTCGCCGCAGGGGGTTGAAGGTGCTAAACGGATCCTGAAAGATTGCCTGAATTCCCTCGCTGATCCAAGATTTCTCGTTACGCGTCTGCACTTTTCCGTTATGGCGGATTTCACCCGATGTCGCTTCTTCGAACCCGAGCACCAACTTGGCAGTGGTTGTCTTTCCGCAGCCGCTTTCGCCCGCTAAAGTGAAGACTTCCGCTGGCTTGATGTAGAAGCTGATATTGTCGACTGCCGTGAACGTCGCTCTATCGAGAATGTTGCCTTGGGAATACAGTTTTGTGAGTTTGACAGCCTCAAGCAGCTTATCCATGTTGTTGTTCTCCAACTAACCAGCAGGCGACCTTGTGATCATCATCCAGATGGGAGAAGTCTGGCATCTGCTGATGGCAAATATCTTTGGCATGTGGGCAGCGTGGATGGAAAGGGCAGCCTTTAGGCAAGTCTGCCAGAGAGGGAGGGCTGCCGGGAACACTGTCGCGCACGCTTTTGTCGCCAAACTTGGGTAGTGAATTGATCAGGAATCGCGTATAAGGATGAGCTGGCTCGGCGAAGATCTGTTCTGTGGTTCCCTCTTCCACGATCTTTCCCGCGTACATGATGCCAATTCGATCAGAGACGTTGGCGTGTACGCCCATATCATGGGTGACGAGGATGATCGTGTTTTTCAGCGACTTCTGAATATCTGTCAACATCTGGATTACGCCGCGCTGTACCACAACATCGAGTGCTGTCGTCGGTTCATCGCCAATCATAATGCGCGGGTTGAGCGAAGATGCCAGCGCAATGGTCACACGCTGGCGCATGCCTCCTGAAAGCTGATGCGGATACACGTCCAAGACATTTTGAGGCAAACCGAGTTCCGAAACGCGTTTGTGGGCTAATTCAAAAACTTCCGCGCGGTTGCTGCCGCTGACATGGCTTCGGATGAAATCCTGAAAAGTCCCCCTTATCCTCTGCACCGGGTTGAATACACTCATCGACCCCTGCGGAATATAAGAAATGTATTCCATGCGCAGCTTGCGCTTCTCTTCTGCGCTCATCCCGGTGACATCAACTTCATCGGAACCGATGCGATAGCAGATCTTGCCATTCATCAGGCGCAGAGGGGGTACGATTTCGTTGAAAAGCGTCTTCAACAGCGTGGTTTTGCCACATCCACTTTCGCCCGCGATGCCGTAAATCTCGTTTTCGTAGATTTCTAGGTTAACGTCATTGACGGCTTTGACAACTTTTTGAGTCCCCTGCATCTCCAAGACGTAGAACGCTTGCAGATTTTGGGTTCGTAGGACGGTTTGCTTCTCGGTTGCCATTTCTGCCACTCCTACGTTCCAACGCGTTGAACGCGCGTGCGGGGGTCGAGGTATTCGCTGACACTCACCGACATCCAGTAGAGTGCAATGAATACGAATAGCGACAACAATACCGGCGTCAAGACCCACCACCACCGACCTAACAGGATTGACTGATAGTGGAGTGACCAATTCAACATCGTTCCAAGGGTGGGAATGTTGAGATTGACTAAACCGAGAATTGCCAGAAACATTTCTATCCCAATTGCCCATGACATATTGTTGATCAATGTCGAGAAGACTAGTGGCATGGCAAAGGGCATATATTCTTTCAATACGAGTGTGGTCGTCCCTGTACCGGAGAGAATCGCTGTCTTGGTGAATTCTCGCTCACGCAAGCTCAAAACCATCGAGCGGATCAACCGTGCATCCCATGCCCAACCGAAAGCCGCCAGCATCAAACCGAGCGTCACGAGCGTCATGTGCTGCCGCACCATCATGGCTAACATGACGAATATCAGAACTAACGGGATGACCAGCAGACTATCCCCGACGAACATCAGGACGCGATCGATGGTTCCGCCCTTATATCCGGCAATCATCCCGACGAAGACCGCAATTACTCTGGAAAGCAGCCCTGAGATAAAGGACACAACCAAGGAATTGCGCACGGCGAATGTGGCTTGCCAGAAGATATCCTGCCCATTCGAGTCGGTGCCGAGGATATACATCTCCGAGGGTCTCAAATCGCGCGGGACAACATACCACAGCGTGGGATCATAGGGCGAGAAAAAGGACAGCAAAGCCATGATCAGAATGATCATCAGGACGGCAAAGCTGAAAGTGAAACGAAAATCTTTGAATAGATCTCTAAGAAGTTTCATGAAACTGGCTTCCCTAAACGTATCGAATCCTTGGGTCAAGCAAAGGATAGGTCAGATCGACGATCAGGATTGCGGTCGTGATGCCGACAATCGACAGAATGGTAATCCCCATGATTAAATTGTAATCGCCATTGAGGACGGCTCTGTAGAGCAGCATACCTATTCCGGGGTAACCAAAAACGATCTCTGTTATCAGTGCGCCGCTGAAGATTTGCCCAAACGAGAGCGCCAACCCAGTGATTTGCGGAAGCATCGCGTTACGGATGATGTACTTCCCGACGATGCGGTCTTCGGTGACTCCGCCAAGCTTGGCATATTGGACGTAGCTTTCGGCATTGATGTTCTGGACTAACAGTTTCATTGTCTGAAACACGACAACGCCGCCCAAAACGACCAACGAGACAGCGGGCAAAAAGGAATGCCAGAGAACATCCTTGATGTAATCCCATGTGAAACTGGGCAGCGCCCCAAGCGATGACCCACCTGTGATCGGGAACCAGCGTACAGCCCAAGCAAAAATTAAGAGCAGTGAAAATGCGAAGATGTAATAGGGGAGCGGGCGAATGAGCATGGCGACGGCATCCAATGCCCGTGACCATCGTTTGCGCGTGTAGTAACCTGCTATCCCACCAATGATATTGCCGAATGTCCACGTAATGGCTGTTGTGGAAAGAAGAAGTCCCAGAGTCCACGGCAGCGCAGTGGAGATAATTTGACCGACCGGTGTCGGAAATTGGAAGAACGAGACGCCGAAATCACCACGAACGAGTCTGCCCCACATATCCCCGTACTGCTCAAGCCATGAGCCCTCCAGCCCATACATCCGGGTTAAGTCTTCGATGATGCCATCCATCGCCCCCGGTTCCAAGGTTGACCCGCGCGCCCTCATCTGATCGATCATTCTGATGACAGGGTCATTTGGGGTGAGTCTGGGAATAAAGAAAACCACCGTGATACCCAACCAGATGACCAAAAAATACGAAATCAGACGGGGAATAAGATAACGTTTCACGAAATTCACGGTCTTGCCCTCAACAAACTACACCCCTCATAAGTAGAAAACACTCTCGAAGTGAATACAGTCTCCTCTGGGCAGGTTTCCCCGCCCAGAGGAGACTTGCAACGTGGTCGCAGTGACCTGACTGAAATACCTTATGCTTCGCCAGCGGGTCTCAGGAACGGCGTCACGTACTTGAAATTGGGCCAGTGCGTATACGGCACGGCGTAGGGATTGTCGCTGCCGGGCCAGTTCGTCCA
>JACSRG010000048.1 GCA_014879865.1 Anaerolinea sp. | reverse complement strand
TCCGGCGGGTGTGTGAATGCGACACGTCGCATTCACCGGACGCACCCCGCAGGGCTGCGTCCGAAAAAGCATGATGGCGCATGTATCCCCGCTGACTCCTGCATTGCAGATACGGGTTCTGCCACCATTTCACTCTCGATGGAAGATTCCCAACCCAAAACTGGACGATTCCAGTCTTTCGAAATAGCCGCTCACGCACAATGAAGAGAGCCAATTGTGTGCGAGGGAATCTATGCCCCAAAAGAACATCAAGCGCAGCATCGCCATGTCGGAGGAGATGCACGCGCTGCTCAACCAGATTGCTGCCAAACACGGACGCGACATCACCGAATCTCATTTGATCCGTGAAGCGATCCGCCAATTCCTCGACGAACAAACCGATATGGTTGGCAGCCGCCGACACTTTCAGAAGTCGCTGCAGTTGCGCCTTGACCGCCTCGAACGCTCACTCCTGTTTCAGATGAACATCGTCATCTATCTACTGACAGCCATCTTTGCCGATGACACTGCCATCGACGATGCCATCATCGCTGCGAAGAAGGATGGAGCAGATTTGATGCAGCAGATCGAAGCGGTGCGCGACCTGAAGGATAACCATGAGTAAAGCGATTATCGTGGTCGATTTCGCCTACAAGGGACCAAAACGCACGGGGCGCGGTACAGGGCGACAAGGGTTGAAGGCCACGCTCAAGTATTTGCAGTTTAGGGACAAGCGCAACAACCATCTCGCGAAGTCGCGTGACTACGAACGTTGGCACGATCGGGGAATGGGAGTCTCACACGGAGAAATCTACCGAAACTGCGATGCGTTGCAGAGCAAGCACGTCCTCGCCTGGACATGGGTCATCTCCCCTGCTCCTGATCTGATGGAACTGGTGCCGCAGGATGAGCGCCGTGACCTCCTCTACGAATTGACTGAGCGAGTCGTCGAGGACTACTACACCGAGCGGGGCTTCGATGTCCCGGAATACAGTTATGTCGCCCATACGGCGAAAACAAAGGGCAAGAACGGCGAACCGCCGCAGGAACATATGCATACGCATGTTGTTTTGCCAGGCACCGTGCCGTCTACTGCTGAACGACTGCCGGTCTATAACAATGCGACGAAGGGGCATGATCGTCTGTTTCGTGAAATCGCCAGCCAACATTTCGCCGACATGCTCGACGAACGCGGCATCGACTGGCGACCCCTGCGCGAAGAACCGAAACCGGATGTGCAGCGTGATGATGAAATCGATTTAGACGACTTTTTTTCCCGCTAGGAGGCGCAATGCAGAACTATCACTGGCTTGGATTGTTCGCGCTGCTCACGCTCGTGGTGGCAGGAGCAGCTATCGGACGCATCGTTAAGTTACCCAACGGCGAAGGCATCTATCTCACCGTGCTATCCGCCGCGTTGATCGGCTGGTGGATCGGGCGGCGCGGCAGCCGCAAGGAGGAGCGATCATGATTTACTGGTTGTTCACCGACGGACACGACGCGCTCACTGGCTTACTCTTTCCACTGCTGTGCTGCGCGCCAATGGCAATGCTGATTACAGCGGCAGTGCTGGGCGCGAGCATTCGGCGAACCAGCGATGAAGGCGCGAATGCCTCATGGTTTCAGCGCGTTCTACTCGCCGTCACCTATGCCGTTGTGCTGCTAACTGTGGCAACCATCTACCTGATGCTGCTCAGTGATCAAGCGGTGAAGCGCGGGCGCTCCAACACGAGTGATGTGATCGATCTGCTGGTCGGCGCACCGGCGGGCATCCACACCATGCGCCTATTCCTGTTTGGAGTGTTTCTGGCGTTTGTCTTGATGATGACCGCTATCGGTCTGCACAGCCTACTGCGGAACGGCGGTTGGCTGCGCGAGAAAATCGACCGTCTGCGCGCGCCGATGATCAAACGTGGGGCGTTGGGATCAT
>JACSRG010000772.1 GCA_014879865.1 Anaerolinea sp. | reverse complement strand
TATGGTATGCATACCATATCACTTTAGTTTAGCGCCAAGTCAGGGTCTGTCAAGCGCGGCTACAGGTTCGGCGCTTGCCCGCTGGATTTGCGGAGGATGATCTCGACCGGCAGGACGATTTCCTGATACGCCTGCGAACTACCCCCGGTCAGCCGGGACAGCAGCAGTTCCGCCGCCTGCTTGCCCATTTCATAGGCGGGCTGCGCGGCGACGGTCAGAAACGGATCGATCATCATTGCGGGGGGGAGGTCGTCAAAGGCGACGACCGACATCTGTTCGGGGATTCGGACGCCTGCTTCCCGCAAAGCGTGAACAGCTCCAATCGCGATGAAGTTGTTGGCGGCGAAGATCGCCGTCGGGCGTGGTTCAGCGCGTAAAGCCTGTTGAGCGAGTTCATAACCGGACTGCCGCGAAAACTCGCCCCAGTAGACCGACGAATCGGCGGGGTTCAATCCAAACTGCGCGAGCGCCTGCCGGAAACCCTCGACGCGATCAACGGCGGTCGAATGTGCCTGACGCCCCGTAATCACGGCGATGCGGCGATGTCCGAGGTCGAGCAGATGCTTGGTGAGTGCAGATGCGCCGGCAAGCGAGTCGCAGCGCACATTGTCGCCTGTACCGACCGGGATGCGGCGATCCAGCACCACTGTTGGCACATTGAACCGCTGGAGCAAGTCGAGCGAATTCGAGACCGCCGGGACGAGCAAGAAACCGTCAACCTGTTTCTTTCTGAGGAAGACCAGATACTCGGCTTCTTTTTCCGGCGATTCGTCGGTATTGCCGATGATGATGTGGTAGCCCTGTTTATTGGCAGCATCTTCGACGCCGCGCACGACCGTCGTCCAGAACGGGTTGGTGATGTCGGAGATGACCAGCGCGAGCGTTTGCGTCCGCTTTGTGCGCAAGCTGGGTCCGAGGGCATTGGGCACATAGTTGAGTTCCGCAATCGCGGCTTCGACCCGCTGCCGCTTGTCTTCGCTGACATAGCCGTTGTTGTTCACGACGCGAGAAACGGTGATAGGAGCGACACCCGCTCGTTTAGCTACATCATGAATGGTTGCCACGTTAAGTTCCTCTCCAGACACGACGATCTGGTAAGCATACCATAACTGACTCCGCCGCATCGCTTCTGTGATCATACTCATGGCTTCTGAGAATGTTTGGCACTGTTTGGAAGTCAGAGCCGGGTCTACGCTAGATTCAAACGTGTTGAAAGGGCGACAAATGCCATCTTTAGATGAATTCTTACAGCTATCGAGTTTGCGTCACAACCATGTGTGTCCGCGTCAGGTGTTGGGCGTGCGCATGGCGATGCTCGGGGTATCGCTGTTGAATCTGCCGTTCCAGCAGTCCAACAAGCGCCTGTTGACGATTGTCGAAACCGATGGCTGTTTCGCGGATGGAATTGCCGTGACGACCGGCTGCGAATTCGGTCACCGGACGCTGCGGTTGGTCGATTATGGCAAGGTTGCCGCCACATTCATCGATACGCGCACGCAGCAGGCGATTCGCATCGCGCCGCGCCCGTGCCTCCGTGAAGAAGCCGCGCACCATGCCGACGAGAATGCAAACCGCTGGCAGCGCTATCTGCAAGCCTATCAAGTGATGCCCGATCAAGAGCTGTTTGTCGTGCAGCAGGTGAGCCCGCAGTTTTCGCTGACGAAGCTGATCAGTCAGGCGAAACACCGCGTGACGTGCGTCCACTGCGCCGAGGAAATTATCAACGAACGTGAAGTGGTCGTGAACGGCGAAATCCTCTGCCGTGCCTGCGCGGGCGAGGCTTACTACGCGGTGACGGGCGCAGCGGATGCTGAAACACTGCCATCACTGTTGTTAGGGGACATCCCCCATAGAAATTAGCGGCAGGGGACACCGGGTTTCAACCCGGTGGGGAATGCCGTGCCCGTGCTTGCAAG
>JACSRG010000526.1 GCA_014879865.1 Anaerolinea sp. | reverse complement strand
TCATAGCCGACCATGCGCGATTTGATGGATGTGCAGGTCACGTGCCATGTGCAGGAACGCAGCGGCGGCAGCCCGCATCATGCCTGCGTCGTTAACATTCGCCGCAACAAAATCCTTCAGAGTGTCGGCTTCTACCCAATCCATATAGAGTGCAGGCATGGGCTGGTTGCCGATGAAGATACACTCCGGAATATACTCGCAATCGACAAAGTAGGGCAGTCCTTGCGCGCGCAAGTACGGAATCATGCGAGTGTAGCGCGTTTCGGCACCTTGAATCGCGTTCGTCCAACAGCGCAGCGCGGCTGTGTGGTTGGGCAAATCGATCACATAGACGCAAGAATAGCCCCCCGAATAGCGGATCGGCGTACCATTGCGCCGCAAGCGCGGCTTGCCACCCGCATAACGAGGCGCAGTACAGGCGCGCTCGAAGTTCGCCACCGCAACATTGTAGTCGAGATGGGTCGGCAGGGGAGACTTGCTCAAGGTCATTGCGCTCATAGCAGACTCCCCGGCTAACGCTTGCGTTCAAGATGGAGCAGAATCAGCGCGGCATCGTCATCGGCGAGCGGCGCGCTTGGGTCTGCCCGCGCGCCGCTGATGAATGCGTCAAAATGCTCATGGGTGCGAATGTACAGCACCGGTTCAAACGCGCGAATGTCATGCTGACGCTCCCAACGCAGCATCAGCCAATGGGCAAGGGCGTCGGTCGCCATGATGAACAGGTCTTCATCCCCGACATAACCAAAGCGGGTGGACGCGACCGGCGATCCCCCCGTATCGAAACTGTGGAATGTGGCGGGCGCGTTATTGAACTGGCGCGCACTCGTCACCGGAAAGACGCCATCCGGTTTGGCGGTGGTCAGCCAGAACAGGCAGGAGTCGCCAACCGCGCCCGCGTGCCACACTGCGCGCCCTTTCCCATCAACATGGATTTTCAGACCGAGCAGGGTCGATGCCGCACCCCGACGCGCCCGCAGGTTGTTGCCGATCCGCAGCTTGGCGATGGGACTCAGATCGGGCAGGAGCGCCGTCGCTCGCAGCGCCCACTGCTCCCGGGGCTGCGCCAACCACTGCTCGATCTGCTTGCGCGTTTGCTGGCCTGACAAGATCGGCGGCAGCTCCGATTGGCAGAAATGCTCGACCAGCAGGCGCGACCAGATTTCGGGAAGTGTCGAAATGGTTGCTCCGTCGGCTACCGCAAACGTGCCCGTCTCCAGATTAAACCCAACTGCGTCCGCGCATTCGTCCGGCGTGCTGCCTGCTTTCGGCAGCACGCCCGCAAACCAGACGTTGAGCCTGACCTCCGGCATCTTCCCCCCTCACTTTCTTAGCGCAGATTCATCGAACCGAATGCCAGCAGCTTGATCAGAGTCTCGGGCGAGGCGTTATACACGAAGCCACGCGCGCCCGCTTGCGGGGCGAACCCGGCGCTGTGACCCTGTGCGAGCAGGGTTTCCGGCAGTGGACTGGAAATATCGAACAGGAACGTGCCGAATTCATCTAGATTAGCTGCGGAACTGGGCAGCACGATCTCACCGGTCTGTCGGGACGAAACATGGACGTTGAACAGCAGCGCCTCGCCATCCAGCGTACGGATCGCGCTGATCGCAGCGGCGGCGCGCCGCGCCCCGGACATATCGTTCGGCTCGCCGTCAGTGATGTTGATCACGACGGGCGGGTAACTGTTCTGCTGTGCCGCCGCCCAATCACTGATCAACTCGAGGGCGCGCTCAAATGCTTCGCGCATGGGCGTCCCATTGACGGCAGTCGGTTCCACCCAAACCGGGACTTCAAATTCGATCTGTTCGCCGCGAAGCTGCTTGCTGACGCGGCGGGTGGTCGTGTAGTGTTCAGCCAATTCGTTGATCATCGCGCTGGCGATCACTTTGATCTCAGCGCCGTAGCCGATCACCGCGACACGGCAGCGCGGTTTGATCGTGCTTCCGGCGTAGCTCGCCTCCTGAATTTCGTAGATCAGGCTGTTGACTGCGTCCGCCGCGATCTGCGCCTTGCTGCTGTCCCCATAGGCGTCCTTCATCGAACTAGACTGGTCGATCAGCAGGACGATGAGACCCGGGTTTTCCGTGCCGATCATTTTCTGGTGCGTCATGACTTTCCCCTTTCGCTCATATCTTAAGCTTTAGAAATAGCTTGTCTTGTATAATTACTTCTAAGCAGATAAACTTACCGCGTGTTTTGTAAGGTGAATCGAGTCTTTGTAAGCTATGCTCAAGAACTCATTCCTCACAACCCTTGGTTTACTCTTCGCTGCCTGCACCCTGCTGATCCTCGGTGTTGGCGTTGGGCTGTCCCTTGTCGATGCCAACAATCCGTTCCGCGAACTCACCGCAATCCTAATCGGCTTTGGGATCAGCCTGCTGCTGGCGCTGATCGGGGGGCTGGTGTACGGCGGCATTCTGCGTCCGCGCCAACTGCGCAACCACGCGAATCCCACTCCCGCGCCGGTTCCAGTGCGCGCCACATCCCCCACCGCCAAAGCGTCCAACGTGATCTACCCGGACCTACGCCGTTTTGACGATCTCCGCAGCACCGCTTTCAGCGATAATCTGCGCCAACCACGCCGTGAACGATAGGCAGCAGTCGGGAACGGCACGATCTTGGGCTGCGTGACCGTGCCGGGGAGCTTCTCGGCAATCGCTTGTGCCGTCTCGAAGTAGCTCACAGTATTTTCCAGCACAATCCGTCGCTTGCGCCGCAGTGACCGCAGCGCATTGAAACGAATTACATAGCCGAGCGGCGAGCCGTAGATCATCACGTACATGAGCACGATGATCATGTTCAACACGACTACAACGAGCAGCACCTCAAGCACATTCAGCTTAAACCGCGCTTTGGCTTCCTCCCACAATCCCGCCGCGATGTTGGTCTGTTCCTGTCGGAACGCCTCGTCAATCCGTTCCTGCATGGCGTGGATGTCCGTCAGCAAGTGCTGCCGCTCGGCAAGCTCATGCTCCGAGTCAATGAATTCGTCATAAACAGCGCGATAGGGCGATTCGGTCGGGACGCAAGCACTCACCATCACCATGACCGGAATTATCGACAAAACCAAAATCCATTTCATTTTTCCCGTCTCCTGCTGCGACTGCGATCCCGTGCGCGGACACCGTTCCTCGTGGTGTCCGCACGGGCGCATCGGCTGTGCGATTGGACTTAACTGGCACGATTCCGGCGCTGCATCTGGAGAACAGCGACCATTTGGGCGTGACTGGCAGCGCGCTCGATCTCCTCAAGTGCCAGTAGGTCATTCTCCCGCGCAATGCGCGCGTCAAGGGAGGGCAGCATCCGGCTCAGCGCCCGCTTGACGAGATACAACTCGAACGAGAACAGGGCGGCAGCGCCGAAGATCAAGCCGACCGTCACCGCATCGACCCCGAGGGTGAGCAAGCGCCGCTGACGGTCTGCCCACATGCTCAGGCGCTCGCCGTTGTCGATCTCCACCTGCTGCGCGGCGATTTCGCGGTCAAGTTCGGCGATGCGCGCGCGGTTCTCGTTGATTGCCGCCCGCGTCTCGGCGCTGAGATAGGCTTGCACCTCAGGCGATACCAGTGGCACCACCGCCGTAGCGATCACGATGATCAGCAGCAGCACCACGCCGATCCGCAGCAGCGTTTCAAAATCCGTCTGTAGATTAATGTGCATGTTTCACCTTCCCCAATTTCCACCCGTGATCACGACGAACGCGATGACCGCGAGTATGCCGAGCAGAAACAGGCGTATCGGTCGCGCAAATGGCATCCGAATGACGCTCACCACCGGCACAATTCTCGGTGGACGAAGTAATAGACCTCCGGCGAACAGAATGGCGATCACGATGAACACCCGTTCAGGCGGGCGCACCTCGTACACGAACAACAGCCATTCGCCGAAGAGTTTCACGAACAGGGTGCTCCACGTATTCATCGCTGCCTCCGTTTCAACTCTAGCCATTCACAACGTCGAACTACCTCACCATAAGAATAAACAGCGCCAGCGGCAAATGCCCGTACAATCGGCAGGAGTAAGCAGTTCTGCGAAATATGAAATTCGTGAGTTGTTTTGGGAAGTAGAGCAGCGCCTTACAATGATCCGAGGAATGGATCAGTGCGTCTTAAGGCGGTGGTTGGGAAGGCGCTGCGCTGAGTTTTAAGATCGGTCAGTCTGAATTGAAGGGTGCAGCATCAGGTAATAGCCTTCACCGGGAATGTTTTTGAGCGAGATCAAATGCTCGATAGATTCCAGCTTCTGGCGCAGGTCGAACACCGTTTTGTGGACGCGCCCTTCGCTGTACAAGCTCGCATCCTTATACCCCAGCACCTCTTGGTCGATGCGCTCTTTCGAGATCACGGTCGAGGGATCAAGGACAGCCGCATCATACAGATACTTAAAGAGAGCATAGAGACGCGGGGATAGCGCGATGTTTACGTTACCGATGGACACGACCTTTGAATCAAACTCGATGCTCAGGATTGTCCCAAGCGCAGGCAAAATTGCCTCGGAGCGGGTATCCCCAGAAACCGCGTACAGCTTATCATAGCCGTGTGCCGCAAGGATCAAACAGTGGAGTCCCCACCCGGCCGCGTCTGAGTCAGGGTACGGCAGGGATGCCGGATAATCAAGGAGCTGGCGCAGTGCATGACCGGCGAGCTGGAGCAAATAGGCGTCTTGCGTCAGGTTCGTGCTGCTCAGCGCCGTTTCGCGCAGCTTGGCGATGACAACGAGTTCATCGTCCCCCACCGGCTGAATCGTACTGTCATCCGCCAGTGCATAGAGATGCTCTTCGAACAGCCACTGCTGACGGGCAATGTGCTTTGCTGCGACCCATCCTCTGCGAATCGACAATTCCAGCGTGATGAAATCGTACAGGCACGAGCGCACCGCCGCGTCGCCACCGCTGAGAAAGTAATAGTCTTCACTGCCAATCAGGACGGAGTCGAGGTTGCATACGCCAAAAGACATCTGTGTTGGCGGGTTGATGTCCGTACTCAGCAGATTATCCGCAAATGCGGCAGGGTTCGGTAGGTCAAGCGGAGCCGTGTCTTCAATGCGTAGACCAGCATCGCCCTCAAGTTGAAGCGCAAGGTGCAGGGTATGGTCAACGTGCGTGGCAAGCTGCGCTATGATCTCCTGCAAGTGTTCGCCGGGGGCGGCGGGGAAAGAGTCCGCGATGAAGTGCGCTAAGGACTGGGGTGTCGTAGGGCTGTCGGCGGCGCGCACCTCAAGTTGGTGCCGCATCTGAGGCAGCACAACCTCCATGACCGTAGCGAGCTTGATTTCAGGGATTTCATCGCTCAGCTTTCGCGCGCTTTCCAAGTAGCTGCGCAGGGTGTAGAGTTCTTCAAACTCCTCGTCCGGCAGCGGAAAGACCGCTAACCCCAGATGAATCGTCGTCTTCGGTTCGAGAACAACCTTTCGTCCACGTGGATCAAATGGGAAACGCTCAAACTGTGTAACGTAGTTTGCGACCAGATCAGGCGTGCCAAGCAGCGCGAGATGCGCAACCGCGCGTCCGGTATCCGTAAAGGCGTTGATCTTCAACCAGCGCAAGCCGGGACAAAGCGGCGGCAGGGGGTCGATGTCAAGTTGGACAAAGCGGTCTCGCGGCGGAATCCACGACTCGTGGAAAGTCATGCGCAGAATGTCGTGAACTTCAGTGTTGAATTCGGCGGCGCGATGATAATCGAAATCAGGGAAGGTTTCATTCAAAATCGAGACGAGATCGCGCTGACCCAAGACGCGCACGACCAGACCGGCATTGATCGTGAGATGAGTGCGCAGGAATTCATCGAGCTTGTCTAGGATAGCACTATAAGTTGAGTCATCTTCTTTACTTACGACCTCAAACTCAGCTCCAGTCGCAAGTCGCGCGCGTTTTAATCTGGTCATTAACTTGGGATAGTCGATCTCTCTATCGAAGAGAGTGTAGATCAAGCGTATCGACGGGAAGCGCGCAGACTCCGCTAGTTCCAGCCCACTCTGATCAACCGGCAGGTCATTTGTCATCCGCAGATCGAGAATCGCCGCGTGGAGGTAATACGTGTCAAGGATTTTCCGCGCCACCACCGGCGTGTTATAGCCGTCACTCGCAGTCAACACCTCGTAACCAGCATCTTGCAGAGCTCTCCCTACCTGCCTAACCGTATGTTCTTTATCATCGGCAAACAGGATGCGGTACGGGAAGTGGGGCTGCTTCATTATGGTGACTTTCGCTCAGTTAAGCACATGGTCAAGCAGGTTGATCAGGACTGGCACCGTTTCCCGGGTGTCATAGAGATGGAACCGGTTCGGATTGCGGCGTTTACAGCGATGAATATGCCCCCACAGTTCCGGCGCTTGCGCGATCAAGATGCAGGGCATCCCCGGCGCAAACAGATCATCTTGCAGCAGCGGCGGGACCTGCAGACCCGCGTACAGCACCGCGTCAAAGCAGCCTTCGACAAGCTGCTGTTCCAGTACTTCAAGCGTATCCGCCACTTTCACACTGAACCGCTCATCCCGGAGCCACGCCACCACGACATCACCATACTCTCGGTTGGAGCAATACCATAAGATGTTTTTGTGGCGAGAGCAAGGATCATCCACGAGATTACACTCTACGACATGGCACGGCTCTGGGTGCGCGATGCTGGAAACGTAAGATAGATCGACTGAAGATTATCATCCGAATCACGGATTTCCAGCGTTCCATTACACGATTCGGTGACAACCTGAGCCAGCAGCAGTTCTCCGACAGCCTGAATCTGGTTTGCATCCGGCAAAGTCTTGTTTTTCAAGCGCAAGCGTTGAACGAGCAAATCGGGTATGCGGCAGCCGCGTAATTCGAGTGCAATCCGGTCGTCGTCAGCGCTGATCTGCGCTTCTATCGGCACATTGGGGTCATCCATGTGCTTGACCGCCCCCATGATCAAGTGATCGAGGGCGTAATACAACCAGTGTGAGCTAACCCGAACGCGGGTATCCTGCTCGTCACTCGGCTTGTTGACTTCCACCGGCAGGGGTTCACAGGCGAGCAGGGTAGGCAGCGTCCCCAATCGTTCCCGTACGAGTGTATTCAGGTCGAGCGAGTCCTCAGTCTCGAAATGCTTCAGCGACGGGATCGTATCAACGTAAACGAGGCGTTCGGCTATGCGACTTACAACAGCCGCCATCTTGTTGACGGCGGCGGGAAGTTCTTCAAGCGAAATGCGATTGCGCGTCACACGCATATCCAAGTATTGAACTTCGTTCCGAATGTGGATCGCTTGGCTGGCAACCTGATGTCTCCATATGTCGTTTGCCATGCCTAACCATGCCCGGGTTGTCTGGCGCGCAACCTCATCGCGGGTTGTGTATTGGCTGCTGCGGTATTCGCGGGCGCGCAGCGCCATGACGAAGATGTCACTGAGAAATACCAGTCCGTTGATGTCATGGCAGTCGAACCCGTTCTTGACATTGCTCTTGACGCTGAGGACACCGACGATCCCCTCACGATCCTGCAAGATGATGTCTGCCTCAGAACGGGAATCAGGCGAGATCTCAATGTAATCCGGATCAACGCTCACGTCTGGAATATACTGGCGGCAGCGGCGCTTGATCGCTCGCCCGGTTGTGCCTAACGCGGTGCCTAAGTCGTGGATGCCATTCGGAAACTTCGACGTTAAGACCTCAAAATCCTCCGGCGGAAAAGCACTTTCGGCGATTAGTTGACTGCACTCGGCATCGTAGCGCTGAAAGACCGCCCTCACAGTGGCGTCGCGTCCGCCATAAAACACTGGTTTCTCGACGATCAGCCGCAGCACATGGTCGATCCACGCGCTTTCATCCTCGGCGATGGCATCAAGAATGGCGTGACCGATGTCTTCAATGGTTTGATGATACTGACTTTTGCGCAGTTCCATTGCGACCAGATGGGCGATGTCTTGGAGAAAATTAACATCGTCATCGCTGAATGCATTCACTTCTGCATATTCCACATTGATCGCGCCAAGCGCATAGGGCGTGGTTTCATGGAGATAGATCGGCACGGCAATCGCTGAGCGTGTTTCAGGTACACACGAGATATAGTCGTCGTGCAGGCGCGACTCTTGTGCGATTTGCGCCGTTTTCGAGTGGACAGCGCGTCCGCTCATGCCGATTTTCTCACCGCGCGCGAACGCATCCGGCAGCGAGATCGTCTCGACCATTTCTCTGGCGCGTTGCACTGCTTCCGGCGACCCAGACGCCGTATGCAGTACGAGCGAGGGACCCGCATGGATGAGCGCAATATCCGCGAAGATTGGCGTATGCCCTTTGGTGGACGGGAAGCGCTTCAAGCAATCGGTGACTTGCTGGAGCGCTCTGGCTGGCTCAAACATCTGCGAGGTCACAATGTTGATGATTCTTGAGTGGACTTCATACCGCTGCCGCATCCATTTAAGCATTCGCATCGACCTCGATTGTTCGGACTTTCGACGTACTTCCCGCCGATAATCAACGAGATCGGAGGATGGAGATGAAATGAAGACGTGCACTCGATCAGGCATAGTCAAACCTACACTGTGTGAAGCGAAAACATCACTCCCCGACGAGAAGTGATGAGTTCCGACCAAATTCGAGAAGGTGCTGATAATGGTGACAACAGGCTGGTGCAAAGTTGTTGGTAGGAACAAACCTAAATCCACACTACCCCAGATTGGTTAGCTGAGGTAAATGTGAATGGACTTAGTTTCAATTCTATCTGACCACAACATGAAATTGACCTTACAATTTGCCCCTAGTCCCTTACAACTCGGACAGGACGCTGTGATCGTCCACCGACAGAGGCAGTTGAATGCGGAAACATGCCCCGTTGCGCGAGTCCGGCAGACGGTCGTATATCATGGAACCGCCGCGCGACTGGATAATGACCGCCGCTTGCTTCAGTCCAATTCCTTTGCTTTCACCATTCTCCGACCGTAAGCGCCGGGGAATAACCTCTTTGCACAGCAGGTGTTCGACTTCCGGCGGGGGTGTTTTGCCATAGCTGAGAAACGTAATGGTGGCGTAGTTCTCGTCCGCCGTAACGCTCAGTTCAGCTCTGGCGTTTTCATCGCCCTGTTGAGCATGGGCTTGATTCTTCAGCAAAATGTAGATGACTTCCTTGAGCCAATCTGGATGGATGCGCGCGCGCGCATTCCCGGTGTAGCATTCGGGCTGATCGAGACGCACGCTTTTCAGGATTTCGGCGAAGTTCTCATGTATCCGCTCCGGGCTGAAGAAGTCTGCGAGCAAGGTCGGCACCGATCCAGTCGTCACATCCTCATCATCCAGCGAGGGAAGCTCGCGCAGCGCAAACACACCAAACAGTTGATGTGAAAAATGCGTTACCTTGCTGAGTGCATTTTGGAATAGGCTCTGCAACCCGGCGTGCTGCATTACTTCGCCCGACATCTCATCAAAGTAGCGCTTCATCTCGCTGAAGAATTGCTCGATGCTTTCGATGGGATTGGGGAAACGATGGTAAGAGACGGTTTGCATCATCGAGACTTCGACCAGACGCAGCAGCGAAGCCTGTCCCGCCTTGTATTCCAGCACGTTGGTTATATGCGCGGCTAAAGCCTCCAGCGTCTTCAAATCGTCTTCGTCAAAAACGTGCGCTTCTTTGATCTCAACGTTGATCACGTAGCGTTCGCCGTTACGCAGGGTGGCGGCGACGGCAATCTGCGAGGCGTGTTTATAGCCGTCAGTAAGCGCGACATACGGCGCTTCGCCGCGATTGATGATTTTCCAAGTGCCGCTGCGGGCAACGTCTCCCGAAACGCCTTGTGCTTCCGAAATCGGGATACCTTCGTTTGGCGCAATTTTGTGGTCTAGACGCGAGGCGCGCAGCAGATTGAGAAAGTCGTCATCATTGATCGGGTCAGCGCAGAACTGAACGCGCTCATTTTGCACTTGGACAATGTAACTGATGTATTCATTTGGCTGCGGACTGCCCAGCGGCATCACCAACTCTTGGGCAGCAGTGCGTGCAACCCGCAGAATATCCTCTTTGCTCTGCGAGTGCGTGATCGAACCGATGGCGCGGCGCAGCCGTTCCAGCGCGTGCAAATGCTGCTGCATCGCGCGGCTGTTGATGTAGGCATTGGTGACGATGGTGGCGAAAAACTCCAACACTTCGAGTTCTTCGTCCGGGGTCTCCAATTCTGGCTGACGCGGGTGCTTGTAATACAACCACAAGACGCCGTAGACCCGCACAGCGTCGAACGTGGACACCTTGAGCGGCACACCAACGACTGATCCCCATTGCGTCGTGACCCGCGCATCGAGCGGAGGATCGAGCGGATGACTTGTATCATGGATGTCGATCCGCCCGGCTGTCTGCATGATCCACTGACTGTAAACAGCGTCGAATACGATTTCAGGATTGGCGTTGAGTTCGTCACGGCGGCGCTGACCTTGATTCATCAGGTATCGCTCAGGCTCGTCGCTGTAATGCAGAAGTTGAACTTGATCAGCGTCGAGTTTGCCGATTTCTAAGATTTGGCGTGCGATTTCGTCCAGCACTTGTGTGCGACTGGATTCGTTCCAGTTGGTATTCTGGAGACTGCTGCTCAGTTGATGCAGATTCTTGAGCTTCTCCCGGCGTTTCTGTTCGCTGTAGAACGCTAGCGCCTTATCGACGAACGCATTGACCTGAACTGCAAACATCTGGACGGCAGCGGCTTCGTCACCACTGGCTGTCTCGTTGCCGGAGACAAAACCCAACTTCGCGTCGTAGATGCGCAGTTCGCCAACCTCAACCGCGTTCGTCGAGCGCAGGCTAAACACCGCGTCATTTGCTCTGAGTTCCGGTTCTGCCGCCCAGTCGCGTGAGTCATAGGGGAACTCGTTGCTGCCGGTGAGGGGAGTTTCGTCAAGTTCCGTCTTGCGAATGACTTTGTGATAGACCTGCGCGGAATGATTGATCCTGAGGAGAACTGCCGGGGATACCTTCTCAACCGTCATGCTTTCGGCAATCACCGCGATCATGCTTTCCCAAGTTGCCTCCGGCGTCGCTAGGATAGGCAGGGCGCTGACCCGAATTCCGGCTTCTTGCCAGCGATTTGCTTGATAGCGGGACAAGTAAATGTCGGCGGTCGAATCGGTCAAGTGGCGCAGCGCCGTCATGATGTTTCGGTCGCCAAGACACGATGGGTGACTCTGGTGAAAATGCAGCCACATCACACCAATCGGGTTGGGGTCGCGGATCGGCAATCCGACGACTGCTTGATACGGGGGATTACCATCGCGCGTGTGTGGATTGATGCTAATCGGGCGAAAACCGTACGGTTCTAGCGTCACATTCCCTGCGCTGTCGCGCTCACGTTCATGCTGCACCACGTCGGGGATGATGACCGGATGTCCCGACCGAATGATCCACTTGGTATGCCCTTCCTCAGGCGTTCCGCGAATCTCGAACTTGAACTTCTCCGGGTCTGGATCGACGAGGAGATC